>JABLXA010000031.1 GCA_013178415.1 Bacillota bacterium
CCAACGCACGGCAAGTGGATGGCCAAAGAAGTAATTTTGCGACTCTTTCCATGCTATCTGTTTCCATCACAGACTCCCAGCTAGCTGCCGCATTCCATATAGTGGGGCCTTATATCATAAGTCCAGTACGCCAATACGCCACACGCCCACAATGCGCCAATACGCCCACGCCCCAAGGCCCTTACAGCCATCGCGCCATATGCGACGTGTCTGGAGACCGCGAAGCAGCACTATCACTGGGCTTTGGGCTTGTTTCCTCATAGTCGCCCTCGGTCCCGCTTATCCACAGCCCCCCTGATTTTGCTCACTTGCGATCCCCGTTGGTTCCGCTTACCTATATACCTCCCGATTTTGCTCATTTACAATCGCCCTTGACCAGCCGCAGCCTGGGGTTTGGAATTCTCCCCGGAATCCTGCCCCTCTTGGCGATGGGTTTGCCATTTACCTCTTTGAGGTCAAGTGTCATATCGATCGGCGGCGCCTGGGATATGTAGCTTCCCACCCCGAAGGCTGAGGCGCCAGCCTCTATCAGTTGAGTGATCCTCTCTGGTGTGAGCCCGCCTGATACCAACACCTGCACATGACCAAAACCCGCCTGTTCAAGTCTGAGACGCACTTCGCGCACCAGATCCGGCGTCACGCCACCACGTTCCCCTGGAGTATCGAGCCTCACGCCGGCAAGCCGCTCTTTCAGGGCCTCCGCAACCCGCAAGGATTCTTCAGCCTCGTCCTTGAAAGTGTCCACCAGAATAATACGTGGCGCATCATCTGGCATGAATTCATCATACGCCTCTGCCACCTTGACAGAATCACCGACTATCAGAAAGACTGCGTGGGGGACCGTGCCCATGGGCTTCCGTCCCAGAAGCTTCGCGGCGAGTATGCAACTTGCCCCATCAGCTCCGCCTATCACTGCAGATCGTTCCAGAATGGAAGCCACTGCAGGATGCACATGGCGCGCCCCAAAGCAAATCACCTGCTTGTCGCCCGCCGCCCTTTTGACCTCCCTCGCCGCCGTGGCCCAACCGCTAGATGATGCGAGAATCCCCAGAATAGGAGTTTCGAAAATCCCGAATTCGCTATATGGCCCCTCAATCCGCATTACTACTTCCTTTGATTCAAATTGCTGGCCTTCCTCCAAAGACCAAACACTTATAGCCTTATTTCGCAGCAAATTGAGCGTCTCTTCCACGCCAGCCAAAACCCCGGGCCTTCTCGGGAAGATCTCGGCTACCACAGGAGCGTCCGCAAGTCCCAGCTTGTCCAATATTTCCCTGGTCCTTATAAAATATATGTCGGTGGTGAGCCCCATCCTTATCTCTTCATGGCTTGCAGAAAATAACCTGCCCGCAGGAGACACTTTTACCGCGTCAACATCTGCCAAGGATTTCAATTCACGAACCCCATCTGTTTCCCGATCCACCATGGTCGCCCCCGATCGCCATAATGCTTATGAATCCCATACCACAAGCTTCCAACTGCGCATATCGCATGTAATTATAGCATACATCCTAGATCCATCTCAATATATGGAATTATTCACTTAAGGACTATGAAGGAAACCAGAAAACAAGGCAATGTGCGCATATCCAGGCGACGCTGTATTCTCCCACGCCCCCCGATATGCCCATCTATAGATCCGATATGTATATAGTACCCTACGCACATATTTCCTAGTTTCCTGGTAAGGAATATTGTCTAATTTCTCTTCGGTACCGTCCCATATGCCCTTATCTAGCCATTCTCTTACAATTCCATGGCCCGCGTTATATGCGGCCAGAGCCACTGTTAATTCCCCGTTAAATTCACGCTGAAGGGAACTTAAATACCAGCTTCCTATCCTGATATTCACCAGCGGGTCATAAAGAGTATCTGGCGAGAATTTCTCAAATTCTAAAATCTGGGCAACCCACAGGCCCGTCTCAGGCATTATTTGCATGAGCCCTCTGGCTCCCCTGGGGGATCTGGCGAGTGGATAGAATCTACTCTCCACATTGATAATGGCTGATATGAGGAAAGGATCGATATTATGCTCCACAGAGCAATGAAAGATCTCTGTCCTATATTTGATCGGGTAGAGCCACCTTGCAAACCACCTTGATTCTCGAATGAGGTGGAAAAGAGAGAGCAACAGCAAACTTGCCAGCAGTATGCCGACAAAACGCCTTCGCCAAATTACGATCAACTGTCCACCGCCTCAGATAGAATTATAGATGCTGACATCCGGCCGCCATCTCGCGCCCCGAACGACATAGAAGATGGCGCCTGATGGAATCATTCCTGTAGAATTGGTATGTAAATCAATCTCCAAATAGCCCTATCATTTATCACCTCGGCGGCATCGGATCATTAAGACACTTTACCGGCATCAATTCCGCAAGGGATTCTCGCAACCTGAGGTTCTTGGAATCTCATGCTCCATGGGCTATACGATTCGGCCATTATATTTCATGATCTCTTTCCAGATTCGTATCGTCTGTTGTCTTGTCTCTTCAAGGGAACCGGAATTCTCTATAACATAGTCCGCCCGTTGGCATAGTTCAACCTGACCGGTTTGAGAATGCATCCTGCGGAGCGCTTCTTCCGCCGAATATCCGTTCCTTTCCATCAGCCGCCGGACTCTCACGTCATCATCTGCGCGGACAACTATGACAACATCGACAAGCTTGTCCATTCCCGCATCGAACAGAATGGCAGCATCGATAACAACCGCCGCGAGGCGAGATGTCGGAATCGACGCGGACGTAGAAGGCGTGGAATCAGATATTAGATCCCCGATAAAGTCAGATGCCGGATTTCCCAATTTGTCTGCGTGATACGACTCAGCCATCTGAGATCTGTAACAATCCAGCCGTCTTTGCACTTCCGAATAGAGTTTCGGAAACATGATCTGGTTAAGTTTTCTGAGGGCTGACGGATTGCCGAAGACCATTCTGCCAAGGACTCTACGTTTGAGCCGTCCATCGGGGCCGATGACATCGGGCCCAAATTCAGAACGAATTTCCTGAAGCGCGGGCTGGCCGGGCTCCTGCAGCTCCCTTGCAACCTTATCTACGTCAATTACCTCTGCGCCCAGTTCTGAAAACATCCTGGCCACCATGCTCTTCCCGGAACCGATGCCTCCAGTGAGCCCGATGACCAAAAGACCGGATCCAGCGAATCTCAATGGAAATGCCCCCGATAGGTTATAATGGGCCCAACACTTAAAATATCGTTCGCCAAATCTCCTCGTCCTCCTGCAATTGGAATGAATTCCCTCTGCAAGAGCAACCAGGCCTCGTGCCCCTTGACGTCACCGATGACACCGATGCACCGGCACAGACCACGCTCTCAATAGAACCGGCATTGAAACTGCCAACATAAACTGTGCCTTCAATACGGAAGGATTTTGGAATTGAAAATCGAATATTTTCTCTGCTATACTACTCAATGTTCGTGGTATACTGATCCTTTCTCAGCATCATCATTATTTTATCCGGAGGTGTGAACACCATGTCTCTCAACGATATACTCGCAGCATTAGGAGTGGTATTGAACGGAATACCTCAGGGTCTTCTGGCGCTGAGTTTCGGATTCGCCGCCATGCCCAGCGCGCTCGCATTTATCATAGGAATGATAGGCGTCATCGCATTCAATTCCGTGGCTCCAATTTCATTTCAGGCTGAGACTATTACCATCGCCGGACGAATAGGGAAAAATATGCCGGAGAGGCTCACTGCCATCTTTCTTGAAGGCATAATCATGGCGCTGCTTGGGACTTTTGGCCTTCTTGAGACCATCGTCCACCTCATCGGACCTCAGATAACCAATGCAATGATGGCCGGTGTTGGCATAATGTTAGCATTTGTGGCGATTGATATGGGAATGACCGATCGTATGATAGGTGTGGTTTCGGTAACGGTGGCTATCCTGGTCTGGGTGGCTACAAGAAGCCTGGTTCATACCATTGTATGGTCCGTAGTTGTGAGTAGCATAGCCGGGCGCCTTGTCAAATTTGAGCCTGTCCAACATGATGAGAGTAGAGAGCGAATCAAACTACAGCCCCTTATATGGCGTTTCTGGGAAAATCCAACGGTGATAAGGGGGGCCCTGGCTCTATCGATGCTTAATATTGGAGCAAATATCACATTCGGCAAACTGACAGGCCAGTTGGCTGGCGCCAATGTGAATGTAGACCATCTCTCCATCTATTCTTCACTTGCAGATATGGCGTCCTCCCTTTTTGGAGGCTCGCCTGTGGAGAGCATAATTTCGGCGACTGCTGATGCCCCGCACCCGGTGCTTGCCGGCGTCCTGATGATGGGGATCTTCGCCATAATCTTGCTCCTGAGACTCCTGCCCAAGATCGGCCATTATGTGCCGCGAGCAAGCATTGCCGGTTTTCTTTTGGTCTTGGGCGCCATCGTCACATTGCCTGTCAATATGCAACTGGCATTCAATGGCGTAGAGATTCAAAGTCCTATGGCCGCTGTACTCGGCTTGACAGCGGTGGTAACGGCCAAATTCGATCCATTCTCAGGCATGGTCGCAGGCCTGGTCCTAAAGGGACTCTTCATGTTGGTGGGTCTGATGTAAACACGGCATGATACTCACGTTGATCGAAGTCTTGGTTGATGTGATGAAGCTGAAACCAGGGAATACCGTGATTTTAGGCGTAAAGAGGTCTAGCTGGATTCCAGCCCGGCGGATGCCCTTGGGGTCGGGTCCGGACAATCCGGATTCTATGCAATTTCATGATAACATCGATAGATCGAGGTGAAACCAGGGAAAATGCTGTATACTGGACAAAAGTACTATGATCTTGAAATATGTGGTCTGAAACGACGACTTCCAATAGTGAAAGTGGGCGACAATCTGTGGATAGCATCCTTTGTGATGCTGGGAGATGTTCAGCTGGTAAACATATGCGCAGGAAGTCTTGCTGCCAGGCTTTCAGCATTCGACTTTGACATAATGATGGGACCGGAAGCCAAGGTGGTCCCATTATTGCAGGTTCTAGCCACATTCATGGCGCACACGAGATATGTCGTCTGTCGTAAGAGCCTAAAGGCCTATATGGAAAACCCCCTCTGGGTCGAGGTAGAATCAATAACTACAAAAGGAATCCAACGGCTGGTGCTGGATGGACCGGATGTAGAACTAATACGAGGGAGACGGGTAGCCATCGTAGATGATGTGGTATCAACAGGCGGAAGCCTTAAGGGGGTAGAGGAACTCATCCGGAAAGCCGGCGGAGAAGTAGCCGCCCGGGCTTGCGTTCTCAAAGAAGGAAGCGACTATGCTGGCGACCTCATATATCTTGGAGAATTGCCAACGTTCAGCAAGTAATAGAAGCAAAAAGTCATAAAAATGAACCCCGCCTCGCTCAGATAGGGGCGGGGCTTTACCTTAAATTGTAAAATGTCGTCCTTAAATATCTTGTGCAAGGTCGGCAAGTTGACAACCAGTTCAAGAACCCTTTCTGAAATGAGATTATGGCCATAGATGTTTGCCACCAAATGCCGAAAGCTCCGATATTCATCTATTTGACTAAAAGATCTCTCTGACAGCAACCTTGGCCTTAATCCAGGGACATCCCTTTTCATCTGGTTCAAGAGATCATTGTGCCACGTTTCACCTTTCGGCAGACGCTCGTCGATTTCGTCCGCCACTCGTTTGAAGATTCTCTCCGCCCCTGAGTAATAGTCCTGAATCAACCCGGCCACCCCCCTCAGCACAATTGAATCCGCGAGAGCCTGCCGTCCCTTGTCCCTATCGGCTATGCCTCTCTTCACAAGCAACGATACCACATGCTCAAGGCTATTAAGCTCTTCGAGGATTTCTGCGCGAAGATGAACTAGTTCAGAAAAGGTCATTCAATCCTCACCCCTCTTGCCATTACCGAACGCAGCATCCTCTTACCAACCTCGTCGCCGAACAATATATGGCTTGTAAAAGGAGAGACCAATTGATCAACTTCTGCAGCAAGTCTCATACGGTGCTCCTTTGGCGCCCCTAGGACCATAATGTCGATGTCTGATCTTCCGTGGATCCGTCCGCGGGCAAGAGAACCAAAAAGATAGACCTGACTCACGCCATATCGTTCCTTCAGGTATCTGGCTGCTTCTTTCGATTTAGCCTGCATAGCACGCAGGCGATTTTCAAGATTGAGTTTCCGCTCCAGGAGCACGAGTCGGCTATAATCCAAATCCGTTCCCGGTCCAGACACTTGGGCAGAGTCGAGCCTGGCATCAGTCTTGGCCCCGGGATGTAGCCCACCTTTTGTGGCACTAGATTCTTGATTCCTCCCGCTTTCTCCCATATAGACCGGCTCCGAAAATCTTCAGAAATCCGCATTCCATCCTTATTTTACCAAGAAGCAAATAGGCCGTCAACATCGCGACTTCTATCTTGCTCCTGGAGGCCATATACGCGATAGAGCAACCAGATCTTGCCCAAATCTGCGTCACTCTCTCTAAAGAAGAAGGCGCGGCATCCCACCGCGCAGCATGTCACCTGGCATGATACCATCTTGGGTCATGCTGCGCTGCCATGAAGATCTCAGCATATTGACACGTAATATGTGCACACATATAGTGAAATGGAGGAGGACAGATTTTATGAAAAACATCACCATTTCCATTGATAGCAGGCTCCTTGAGGCCGGACGTGAGTATGCCAAGAAGCACAACATTTCTCTAAACGCCCTGATCCGGAGGTTACTGGCTCAGACGGTACTGCCTCCATCCCGCGACTGGCTCGACGAATGCTTTTCTTTGATGGACGAAGCAAAGGCGAACTCCCAGGGTCTGAAATGGAAGCGGGAGGATCTTTACGAAGCGGGAGGATCTTTACGATGTCTAAAACATCGGATCTCATCCAAAACGCCATTGATTGTAGTATTATCAGCCGCTTATCCTTCTGGGACGCCCTAATAATCATAGCCGCTGAGAGCGCCCATTGCGAGAGAATCTGGACCGAGGACCTAGATGATGGCCAAGTAATCCAGGGGGTGAGGGTTGAAAATCCATTCTTATAATTGGCGGCAATTTTTTGATGTGCCTGCGCAGCCCGGCAAATTGACAACGTAATCGTTCGTTGGTGCCGGCCGGGCCGGCATGGAGGGCTACTTTGAAAATAGCTGAGCGCCATTTTCATTTTTCGTTGGTGCCGCCCCGGCGGCATGGGGGGCTACCCTGAAAATGCGCGCCGCTGTTTTCATCCCCCTGATGGTGCCGCCGTAGCGGCATGGGGGCCTACCCAGGAAATTAGGAGAGTGATAAACATGTTTGGAACCGCGCTCCGGCCAGGAACTGTTTTTATAATTATTGGAATGATATTGGGAGCAGGGGCTACGGCAAGAGCTGGAGAAGTGCTGCTGCAACCCAATCAGGCGCTACTACAACCTTATCAGAGTCTACTGCAGCACGAACAGATGCTGGAAGACCTTAGATACCTATCCACCACCCTCAAGGAAGCTCACCCAGCCCTGGCTGACCGCGCGGCTCAGCAGGATTTTGCAGCCCGTAGTGAGGCATTGTCATCCCAATTGCGAAATCCCTTACCAGCCTGGGAGTTTTTCGCCATAGCCAATAAATTGGTCAACTCTCTACAGGATGCGCATACACGCCTGTTGCCCCCATCCGAGGGACTCCTCCCAGTGCATCTTACATGGGTCGAAGACGGCCTGGTGGTGACCAGAGTTCTGGATCCTTCCCTTCCCGTGCTCAAAGGAGACGAGCTCATCAGTCTAGGCGGCCATACACCTGATCAGCTTTTGGAAGACCTGAGTCTCTGGATCCCGCATGGAAATCCATACTGGGTCAAGGCGCTCAGTGGCCAATATTTGCAAAACCCCCTCGTCTTGCGGGGTCTTGGCTTGATCACGCCGTCAGGTACGGTCCAGATTATGGTTCGTCGTCCAAACCCAGCAGCTTCCGGACAATCTACATCGAGTCCTCTTATCTCCGCGGAGGTCCCTCTGTGGGGCAGGTTTACCGTAGTCCAGACCAGCATGGTCACTGATGCCACCACGGGTCGCACTTTCTCGCCTGCGGCTGAAGCTGGCTTGCAGCCTGGAGACCAGATCCTATCGGCTGGCGGCAACCCCATCCATTCATCTGACGACCTGGCCCGGGCGATCCAGCAATATGGACGCGACGGCCGAAATCTGCCATTGGAAGTGCTGCGCCGCGGTCAGCGAATTATGATCTCTGTACGTCCCGCGGCCACGCGCGAACCCGGCGCTTCCGCACAAACACAACTGGTCTATCGAATTGGTGCCAGTCTCGGCCAGCCTCTGGTCCCAACACGCCCCTGGTTTGGCTGGAAGATCGACCAGCCACATGGCTATGGACTTTTCTGGCTTGATGAATGCAACGATACGAAAGAATACCGCCAGGCCGTGGAGCAATTTTTCGCGGCCGTCCGCAAAGAAGGCATTCAAAGGATCGCCATTGACCTGCGACTCAATGGTGGCGGCAACAGCATGGTCATAAATGCCTTCCTGAAACATCTGCCATATAAAGACCTGCGGGCCGGCTACAGGTGTACTCGATTTTCCACGCAATTTTCTCAGCAGCGGGGCCTTGGAGTCCGCATCTTGACATATCTGGGACAGACTCTGTTCCCCGGACACTGGATGCCCGTTTGGAAGGCGCCAGCGGATCAACTCTTCCAGGGACAGGTCTATGTCCTAACCTCATGGAATACCTTTAGTTCCGCCACAGACTTTGCCGCCCTTCTGTCTGATAATCACATAGCGCAAATCGTGGGAGAACCTACAGGCGGAGCTCCCACCCAATATGGGGATATTCTCAATTTCAGGCTACCTAATACAGGCTGGTATTTCAATGTGTCGACAACTCGCTTCATCCGGCCGGATCCGACCCGTCCAGGAGAGTCGGTATATCCAGACATCCCAATCCCCACAAAGATGCGTGACATTCGGGAAGGCCGTGACCCGGTGCTTGAATGGCTCAAAGCCTCCTACGACGGGCCTAAGAGTATATCAATGTCATCGTCGCGTGAATCAGCTAGTTTGATCTCCAGATCGTTCTGATAAAGGTCCAGGTTCCCAATGGGGAGCAGGTGTTTGTTTGCCTTGGCCCATAAGGCCGCCTGAGCGTTTAATGGACTATTGACGTTATAGTCCTTACTTGAGTTGTGCAAAACCTGAACCAGAAAAATGGAAAGCAGCATAAGTGAGAAAAAGGAAGCAGACAAGGCTGCACTTCTGTGATATAAAAGGGTTAACAATACAACCTATATATGACAGGAGTTGCAGCACATGTCTGCACCAATTATCGTACCAAGAGATAAGCGTTTGGTCAAGTTCTTTATGGCAATAGGCTTGCAGGTTATTTTATCCAAACCTCAGATCGCCTATTTTCTATACATCGTGGCAGGCATAATCGGTGGCAATGGCCGCCTCACCATATCAAATATCCATCGTGCTACGACGGTCCCAAGGGCCATTTCCAATACTACAAGATTCCTTGGACAGTCGCCTTGGGATGACACCTTGGTCAACAGATACCGAAAGGAGTATGTCGTAGAACGATTTCAAAGGCAAGTAAGGCCTGGCACGGTTGGGTTCTTTATGATTGATGATACAACCATGGCTAAAGATAAAGATACCAGGCATATTGAGGGACTCGATTTTCATTTCTCGCATCTTGATGGCAAAACCGTTTGGAGCCATCAGGTAGTCTCGTCCCATTGCAAGATTGGAGATTTCTCTTTGCCTATGGATTATTCGATCTATCTGCGAGAAGAGTACTGCGAAAAACATGGGCTCGAGTTTAAGAGCAAGATCGATATTGCCATCGAACAGATAAATGATTTCAAGGCTTTACCCGGTGTAAGGACTTATCTTCTGCTCGACAAATGGTATACCTGTCAAAAGGTAATTGAGGCCGGGTGGTCAAGGGGAATGCATACAATAGGGGCTACAAAGACCAATCGAATCATATATCCCAAGGGGATCCGTATATCCATTGCCGATTTCGCCAAGCACATCAGGAAAAGAGATCTCGACACGGTCACAGTCGATGGTAAGCGTTATGATGTGTATCGTCATGAGGGCAAAGCTGGCAAGATAGATAATGCAGTGGTCCTCATGTGCTGGGAAGGTGGCTATGATAAGCAGGATGGACCATTCTGCATTCTGTGCACGGATGTGGAACTGGAAAGTGGCAAGGTCATAGCTTACTACTCGGAACGTTGGGATATAGAGACTGGGTATAGGTATTTCAAGGACCGGTTAGGGTTTGACCACTACCAGGTTCGGTCACTTAGGGCGATTCAAAGGTTCTGGTGTGCAGTGTTCATGGCTTATACCTATCTGGAGCTGTACCGGGTTGAGAACAAGGGAAGGTTCAGGAATCTTGGGGAGGCGATAGATGCTTACAGACAAGGTAATGCCCGTAGGGTTGCTAAGTTTGTATATGAAGCAGCCCTCAATGGGCAATCCCTCACGAGCATATACCGGAGTCTGGGTTTGGCTGCATGAAGTTGGGTTTCCAGTTTATTGGGCGTGCTTTCGCAAAAGTCAAGATCATAACATATGGGCGCGACATCGTTGCTGATACAATGCGCATAATGTGTATGCACGTATCGTCTGAATGGGGAGGGGGAACATTATTGATGAAAGGGTATAATTGTGATATCCTCATTCCTGGAACATCATTTTACATGCGGAATAGCATGGCCTCTCCCGCTGTTTCCTACTGCGCCGCGCTGATTACTGATCGATAAGATTTGCCCCTCTGATCATAGCCCAAGCCCATTGACGGCACTAATAACACTGGAAGGATCGAAACATCTTGGCCGGGATTCGCAATTCAGAAAAAATGCCTGCATTATTCGCAATTCTCTTCGCTGCCGCTGTGTGGGGCGCCTCATTTATCAGCACAAAATCTCTTTTGATCTCTGGACTTACGCCCGTTCAGATTGCATTTGTGAGGTTCAGCATAGCATGCATGATCCTCGTCGGGCTTCAGATTCTGCATGGAACAGGAAAGTGGGAGCGGCCCTCAAATGAGAATCCCTCGAAACCTCCTTACAACGGTAGAATCCGAATGATGGTCGGCGGAATCATCGGCATTCCTGTATATTTCCTACTGGAAACACCGGCCTGCGCTTTACCGCGGCCAGCACAGCATCCCTCATCACTGGAACCGTGCCGGTCATCAATGCACTTGTCCTAGTCTTGCTATTACATAGCAAAATATCCAGCTCACAGTGGGCGGGCATAGTCCTATCTTGTTTCGGTGTTTACGTTGTCACGCAGGCGGATCTGGCGGCCTCCATATCTGGCCATGCAATGCTGGGGAATTTCCTTATTCTCCTTTCATCATGTTCCTGGGTGGCATATACCATCATCAATAAGCCTCTTCTCGACTACTACGATCGGCTCACCCTAAACGCCTATCAGAATGTGATAGGGATCATTTGTCTCATTCCATTCGCTCTTCACGATGGCATGCCCACCATGGCTTGGGGCATCAAAGTTTGGCTCAATATCCTTTACCTCGGCGTAGTGTGTTCAGCGCTTGCCTATATTCTCTATGCATTTGCCCTCAAGCGCCTTGGATCTACAGTAGTTACCAGATTCATCAATCTGGTGCCGTTCTTTGGTGTACTAAGTGCCACCATCCTTCTAGGAGAGCCCCTCTCATGGGTGAAAGCCATGAGTGGCATTCTAGCTATCACCGGAGTGTATCTTGTCAGCGTAGGAGGTGATATTCAACGAGCGATAGGAATATGAGCTCGTATGTCGTATCGTATTGATAGACGATGTCTTAACGACTGCATAGTTATTATCACATACGCTGCACTTAGTCTGCAATATATCCAGCATCTATCTTCTTTCCACATGTTCGTTGCCTAAGTTTTCACATTTGAGGAGATCATTGAATTCCGACGTGTACTTCAGGATAGGACCTCCTGAGGCTGAGGGGAGGTGGAGGGTCTGTGACTAGCAGGGAGATAGTGAAAAGGAGCCTCGATTTCGCGGGACCGGAGCGGATACCCATGTCATTTCCGGATCCATATCCCAACGATTTTGTAGGAGCCGGAATAAGCCCCCCTGACGATCCCACAGTCAATAAGTGGCAATTCATTGGAAACCGCTGGGAGATGCGAGATGAATGGGGGAACATCTGGGGGAGGCTCGAAAACTTCAGTAAGGGTGAAGTGATAAAGGGAGCCATCGAGGATGACTGGAGCCTCCTTGATTCCTATGAATTCCCCAAGCTGGAGCTCGAAGAAAGGTACGAAGATGCCCGAAGGATCTTCAGCGAGCATGAAGACAAATTCGGGATCGGTCATCTTCCCGGATTTCCATTCGCCATAGCCCGATATATGAGAAGAATGGAAGTCTTCCTTACAGATGTGCTCCTTGAGGAGGAACGGGTAATAGGCCTTCTCGAAAAGATAGCAGACCTTCTCGAGAAATGCATAATCCAGTTTGCAAGGGCGGGCGCCGATGCAATCATGTTTGCCGAGGATTGGGGCACGCAGGATAGGCTTCTGGTGAGCCCTGCCACCTGGCGAAAGCTTTTCAAGCCGGGTTTCGTGAGGCTCTGCCGCGCGGCTCACGACAATGGCCTTTATGTGTTTATGCATTCTTGCGGCCATATCTATGAAATAATCCCGGATCTCATCGAGGTGGGGATCGATGTCCTCCAGTTCGACCAGCCGACCCTCCACGGCATCGATAATCTGGCTAGGGATTTTGGCGGCAAGGTGAACTTCTGGTGCCCCGTCGATATCCAGAGGACCCTTCAGACAAGAGATCCCGACGCCATCCGGAAAGAAGCCAGGGAACTCATCGAGAAGCTCGGGTGTTTCGGGGGCGGCTTCATAGCAGGCTACTATAGTTCTAATGAGGCCATAGGACTGGATCCCAAGTGGCAGGACATTGCCTGCCAGACCTTCATAGAATACGGTTCAAAGCGTTCAGTTTGAGGCCGCGCGCTGGCCATTGAGGGAGATTCAAAGCATCCAGTTTGGGTCTGCGCGCAGTCAGCAGTCAGTTGAGAGGGAGCCAAGGCATCCAGTTCAAGGCCGCGCGCAGGCGGTTGAGGGAGGCTTATCGCATGACCCCTCGTGAACGATTCCTTGAGACTCTGACTTTCGGGAAGCCGGACAAGGTACCTTTCATGCCTGGATCGCCCAGGGAATCTACGCTTGCGGCCTGGCATCAGCAAGGCCTTCCGGATGGGGCAGACTACTACGAGTTTCTCTTGGAAACCCTGGGGATCCAATACGATGCGCCGAAGCAGCAAGTAAGCCTCGAGGTGTCATTCAAGATGATCCCTGAGTTTGAGGAGAGGATCCTGGAACATAAGGACGGGCATTACATTGTGCAGGATTGGATGGGCGCCATCGTAGAGATATCCGACCGGTATGATTTCAGCTACCTCCGGAGGGCAAAGGACTTCGTCACTCGCAAGTGGCACAAGTTTCCCGTTCAGACGCCTGCTGATTGGGAGGAGATGAAGAAGCGCTATGACCCCAAAAACCCTGGTCGCTATCCCGAGGACCTCGAGGAACGCGCGAACCTTTTGCGAGAGCGTGACTATGTGGTCGGGCTCACGGTAAATGGACCCTTCTGGCAGCTCCGAGAATGGTGCGGATTTGAAGGGCTCTGCATCCTGATGATGGATGACCCGGATTTCGTCGAGGAAATGGCGAGATTCTGGACGGATTTTGTATCGGAAACAATGGCCCCCGTGTTGGCCCGCATAAAGCTGGACTATGTAATGATCTCGGAGGACATGGCCTATAAGGCCCACAGCATGATCTCGCCCAAGATGACACGGAGATTCCTCTTACCATCTTATGAGCGCTGGACGCAAGAGATCAAACGTAGCGGATGTCCTCTGGTGATGATGGATTCCGACGGGTACATCGCTGAACTCATTCCAATCTGGATCGAAGGCGGGATCAACTGCTGCAGTCCTGTGGAGGTTGCAGCCGGGAACGACATCGTGGAATATCGGAGCCTTTATGGCCGGAAGATGGCCTTTATGGGTGGAATTGATAAAAGAGCCATGGCCAAAGGCGGCCCGGTCATGGAGAGTGAGGTCATGAGGGTGGTTCCTCCTCTACTCGAGGACGGCGGATTCATCCCAGGCTGTGATCATGGAGTGCCGCCAGATATCTCATGGCCGGATTTTGTCGAATATAGCCGTTTGCTGGCGAAACTGACGGGATGGCTTTAGCCAGGGCGGGGTGGATGGGGCGATACATAGAGCTGGTGGGCCGCAGATCCTTGAGGAATGCAAAAGGATCCGCCGGGAGAAGGGGCCTTGCCTGCCCGGGGGGGCGGTTATAACAACAGGAGGAATGCTCAAAGCCCGGTATGTGATTCATACTGTCGGCCCGATCCGGCAGGGCGGGGATCGCGGAGAGGATCAAATTCTCGCCAGTGCATACCGGATATGTAAGAAACTTCTCTGAAAGGTGTTTCTCGGGAGACGATACGTCCTGGTGGTTGGCTGCGGATCCCATACAATGGTAGATTAAGAAATAGGTAAGCAAGAAGGTAAATCCCCTGCTTGAAACCAGCGGGGCTGCACCTAAGCATAGGGGTAGCTCCTTACCATTATTAGGGTTTTGGGGTGAGATATTACACGGGGAGACCATATATGCGGTTCTATGTAGGGCATCAGATAACCGAAAGGGGCTGAAGAATGTCTACGCGGCGATTTTCCACTCAATCGGGTTGGAAGGCTGACCCATTACTTGTAAGGACTCTTGGTAAAAGGCAACCGCATGTCCTTTATGATGAGGAAAAGGTGCCACATTATATCCTTCCCGATCCTTTGATACTTTCTGATGGTGTAAGAGTCACTACACCAGAGGTTTGGTACAGGAGGCGTATAGAAATCCTCGAGCTATTTCGTACTCATATATATGGGCGAGCGCCTGTTGGTCGACCTGAAGGGATGTCTTTTGAGGTTTTTGACTTAGATCATGATTCGCTTGGTGGAAGAGCAACGCGCAAACAAGTTCGTATTTACTTTGTTGGTCAACCAGATGGTCCTCACATGGATTTGCTTATTTATCTGCCGAATGATATTGTACGCCCTGTCCCTCTTTTTCTTCTCCTGAACTTTCGTGGTAATCATACCGTCCATCCCGATCCTGCCATAAGAATCACCACCAGTTGGGTCCGGGAAGGTGACCATCATGCTACCGAGGAGACGCGTGGGATAGATGCACCGGCGTTCCCAGTGGAAAGAATCCTTGCTCACGGTTATGGACTAGCAACAGCTTACTACGGCGAGATCGATCCTGACTTCCATGATGGTTTTCAGAACGGAGTACATAGGATATTTGATGGACTATTCGGGAAGAAGCGTCCACCGGATGCCTGGGGGGCTATTGGGGCCTGGGCGTGGGGGTTGAGCCGGGCTATGGACTACCTTGAGACAGATGAAGGAATTGATCGTCATCGTGTTGTCGTCTTAGGCCATTCGCGATTAGGAAAGACAGCGCTCTGGGCTGGTGCTCAGGACGGGCGGTTTGCCATTGTCATTTCTAATAATTCCGGCTGTGGCGGAGCCGCCATAAGTCGTAGGCGATTTGGTGAGACAATAAGACTCATTAATACTGCATTTCCTCACTGGTTCTGTGAGAACTTCAAGCGCTATAATGATTGCGAGGATGAACTTCCGGTTGACCAGCATATGCTCATAGCTTTGATTGCTCCACGCCCAGTGTATGTTGCCAGTGCGGATGAGGACTTGTGGTGTGACCCATGCGGAGAGTTTCTTTCTGCAAAGGCGGCAACTCCTGTCTACAGACTGTTTGGAACGGACGGACTTCCTACTGAGGACATGCCTGCACTCAATACTCCTGTCATGGGCACTATGGGCTACCATATACGTTCTGGAGGGCACGGCCTGACCGAGTACGATTGGGAGAGGTATATGGAATTTGCAGATATGCACTTCTCAAGATCAAGAGGGAATAAAGCCTGAAATCGCTAACTAAGTAATTGCCAAGAGGCTGTTGGTTCTGCTCAAGAACTGGCACCACCTACATCTTATCTCGCCATTTCGTAGAGATCTATCCCTTTATGTTGCCACTAATTGGAGGAATTCAACAGTCTCAGCCAAAAATAACCGGCAGATTCATGATTCCCGTGTATAATCCCTGCCAGGAATATGCTCGAGAATCCCTATTACAACTCGGGCCATCCCTTTGATCGCCTTCAGGCTGATGGGGACATAGATACACTCATGCGTTCCCTCTCGCGCTTCTGTACCCAGGTTAAGATCCAGGAGGCCCACTTAAGGGGGGAGCTCAGGGCATTGGGGGCATGGAGCATAGGACCGGAGCTCATCTTCGGCAGGCTGTGGGATCGGCTCAAGCTCCCGGCCATCATAGGGGGTTTATTGGAAGGGCGCAAGTTCGAGTTCGACGTGGAGAGGGCGATCTTTGTCACGGTGCTGCACCGTCTGTTCGAAGCAGGTTCTGACCGCCAGGGGGTGCGCTGGATGACTGGAGTGTCCGTGGCTGGGGCGGAAGGGATACAGTTACACCATCTGTACCGTGCGATGCGCTGGCTGGGAGAGGTCAAGGACCGGATTGAAGACGGCTTGTTCTCTTCTCACCGGGATCTGTTCACTGAGCTTTCGCTGGTTTTCTTTGACACCACCAGCATCTACTTCGAGGGCAGGGGTGGGGAGACGCTCGGTCAGCTCGGGCACTCCAAGGACCGCAGAGGCGACCACAATCAGGTGGTTGTCGGAGCGCTCCTGACCCAGACAGGGAGGCCGATAAGCTGCGACGTTGCCCCGGGCAACCAGGTGGACGTGACTGCCCTCTTGCCGATGGTAGACAGGGCCAGGGCCCGATTCGGACTCAAGAGGGTGTGCTGGGTGGCAGACCGGGGGATGTGCAGCAAGGATATCATCGAGGGGCTTGAAGAGCGGCAGATGGAGTATATCCTGGGGGTCCGGATGCGTGCAGTCAAAGAGGTGGGGGAAGAGGTTCTCTCGCGGGCTGGCCGGTATCGCGACGTCGATGACAACCTCAAGGTGAAGGAAGTCTGGGTTGGTGATAGACGTTACGTGCTGTGCTACAACCCCGAGGAGGCAGCCAAGGACAGGGCAGATAGACAGGCCATTCTTGAAGCCTTGGAGGAGGAGCTTAAGAGGGACCCCAAGGCGCTGGTGAAGAACCGTGGGACCGCCGGTTTCTCAAGATAGATGGCAAGGCCATCAGCATAGACAAGGATAAGGTGGCCGAGGAGGAGCGCTTTGACGGGAAGCTCGTGCTCAGGACCAACACTACGTTACCAGCCGATGAGGTCGCACTGAGGTACAAGGAGCTTTGGATGGTAGAGGCGTTCTTCCGGGCAGCGAAGAGCCTGCTGGAGACAAGGCCGGTGTTCCACAAGTATGACGACACGATCAGGGGTCACATCTTTTCGGGCTTCCTTGCGCTGCTCTTAAGGCACGAGCTCATGAGCTCTCTTGCATCTCGTGGAGAGAAGGCCGAGTGGGCAGACATCGTGCGGGATCTTGCGGCCCTGCAGGAAGTCGAGGTGGAGCAGGACGGTCGTCGCTACCGCCTGCGCTTGCCCCTTCAAGGGGTCTGCGGTAAGGTGTTCCAGGCCGTGGGGGTCGCAGTGCCCTGGCCCGTCCAGGCGATGTAATGTGGTGCCAAGGCCTTTCCGTGTACACGCAACCGCCCACCACACGGGCACCGCGCGGAACCAACTGTAGAAGATGAGCTAAATTATCGGCATTTCCTCGCAAGATCTTAACCCTGAAATGGGCCTTGGAACATGAAGGAAGGGCCCTCAAGGCCGAGCATCGATGGAGGGGACTCAGAGAAAATTGAGGATTTCATGAGACTTCTCCAGGAAAGACTTGACGAGCAACTCGCAACTCCGCCAGAGGAACTAAAGAATGGTCTCAAGGTGAAATGGATCCACTGTGGGCACCTCAGGAAAATCTTTGATATTTCTTGTGATAAGCTTGAGGCCATATAACTGCGCCGTAGCCCCAATCAGAGCATCTGCCATGCTCAATGTCATGCCTTTACCACGCCACATTCGCCGTATCTCTGCGGCCTGACAGGCTATCGCCAGATCAACGGGGATGATATCCCATTCCGCAAGTAATTCCTTTACTGATTGTTGTGCCTTTAGAGTTGTAGCTCCCGTCCAGAGCTCATGATATACAACCACGCTCGTGCAAATCCAGCCGCCTCCGATAAGTCCCTCGAACCAGTCTCCGGATCGAGCTGGGAGTCTATCAAGAAGATAGTCGATGAGAACGCAGGTATCTACAAGATAGGCCATTCGGAATTGTCACGCTCCTTGGCCCTCAGCCTTTCCACCCATTCCGCTCCTGTTTTATATGATGCCCACTCTGGAGCATCCTCTGGTTTAAGAACTCCCTTCAGCTTCCTAAAATTCTCCAGCGCAGATTCTCGGCGCAAATAATCAGATACGGCATCAACAATGAGCTGTGTTTTCGATTCCTTACGCCTTATAGCATAAGCATCGATTCTCCTGATGAGGCTCACAGGCATACGGATATGTATCATCTTGGTTTCTCTTGAGATACTCTTGGACATTTCACTCATCTCCTATGTCTCATTAAGTATATCATATCATGATATATCAAACAATTACCATATTCTAAGATTTCCGCCACCTGACTTGTCTTGCATTCCCATCTCATGGTATAATCTATTTTGAAAAAGGCAAACACTCCCATCTCCATCTCTCGATGGTGCCGCTCTGGGTGGCATGACAGACCACCCCAAGAATGTGCTGCCGCTGTTTTCATCTGTGACAGAGTAGTACTAGATCAATGCTTCCTGTTCCAGCCTTATACCTTTCTTCAGCATATGCTCTATCACAGGGTAAAAGCATTCAAACTCGGGGTCGTCTAACAGCCGCCGGAGGCGGGCGGCATAGCCTTTCGACAAGGGTTTTGCGAATTTCTCATATCGGATCAAAGTGTCCAGATCCATCATGTAAGGCTTGATCTCGATTCCGAGGCTCCTCCGGAGATGCACAAATATCGAGAACCCACCATAGTCGATGTCGCCCCAATGGTAGAAATCACAGGTAGCGCCCGGCATAGGGTTGTCCTGAGTATAACAATAGATGCGCCGGAGCAGCTCCCTTCGGGGCCGGTTGTGATAGCCTCCAAGGTAGATCGCAAGGTATTTCCGGCCCGAAGCATCACGATAGCCTGGATTGGCCCTCAGGAATTCATGATAGCTGGTGAGGTTTTCTATTGTTATCACATAATCCGCTTCAAGGCTGGTTATCTGGAGATGCTCTATCATTGGAGTAGGGAGACCGACATCTGGCACGAAGCATCCGAGGTCTACCGGTCGCCCACATGATTGGCGTCCGATTTGGACTTTATCTGACTTCCTATAATCAGAAGGTTCCAGGTCAATCTGGACCGTTATTTCACCGCTCAGGTACACATATTGAAAAGTGTCTACCAGGCCGAGTTCTGCCAGTATCTCACCGGGATCACCCCCCATGGGATGAAAATCCCTCAAAATCGCCCTAATTCGCCCTTCGATTCTTTCAAACGCCTTGCTATCACCAAGCACCCGCGCGCTGAACACTCTCTTGGTCGTCTCTTCATCAAGGGCTGATAGCGCCACAAGCGCGCGGAGGATATTCTCCGTCTCATTATGGTCCGTTATATCGAAATATCGAGCCACGCTTTCCCGCGCCGAAAGCCGCTGGAGAGCATAATCAAAGAATTGCGAAAGCCATCCTTCAGATTCTACCCTATCCCGGTAAGTTCGAATCACCTCGATCGATCGGGTCACATGATCAGACTTGGGCGTCCTCCCAGCAAACTCGTATGCCGCCTGCACATGATCAAGCGCAAGGTCTATCCTGTCAATTAGGTTACCACGCTCGTGCTTTACCCACCTGATGCAGATGATTCCCCGCCGCTCCAGCATCTCCGCTCCTTGATTGATTTCTTTCTTGAACCGTGCGGTGGAATCATCAAAGTACGCAGGCAGAGTGTCAGGTCGCACGGGAAATGAAACCCGCCTCTTAACCAGGCTGTCGCCACGATAATGGGCGCTCCGTTCGTATTTATCGAGGAGCGCGTTTAGAATAAAACGCAGGTAATCCATCCTTGAGATCACACAGCATCCTTAAGCTGTTCTCCGCCCTCAAGTTGCTCATGTTCGTAGTCTTTAAGCCGTTTGTAATCCTCAACCCAGCTGCAGTTGCCATTGCGCATCACAAGTAATGTGGTAGTCACATGCGGCGTGATATATTCGCATTTTTCAGTAGGGGCCGCGATTATGCACTGAAGGCCCAGCGAGGAAATGAACTTCAGGCTGTTTTCGATCCTGTCGCTATCCATACGGTTGAATGCCTCGTCGAACATCATCAACCTGATTGTTTGCTCGCTGGTGCGTGCACGATAGAGCTGCAGGAAAGATGCCACAATGGCTACATAATACGGGGTCTGAGTCTCTCCACCTGACTTTTCCCGGCAGACCCTCGAGAAATATGATATTTCGCCAGCGGAATTCGTGATCCGTATGTCGTAGTCCAGGAATGTCCTGTAGTCTGTAAAAAGATCAAGACTCTCATTCAGCTCTTCCTCTGATTCGGTGAGAATGCGTTCAAAGAAGGTATCGATGGCCTCCTTGTGTCTCGACTGGAACGCTTCATCAAAGAGCGAGCCTTCCACCAGGTGGACATCCATTATCATGTCGTAGAATTTCTTGTATTCGGCTGCCGGTGTGGCCATGAAATGATAATGATCGCCACCAAATTCTACTTCCTTCAAGGCGTCATTCAGGAGGTTGAATTCCATCTGGGCGGTTTCAATATTCTCTTTGAGCCGGTATACAAAATGCTCCTTGAATTCCTCCTCGGCCTCTTTCTTGGCCACATTGATCTTTTCCTCGTATTCAGGTAGCTCGCTCTCAATGAGCTTCTTGCGCTCTGCTTCATATTCGCTGATGTTGTCCGGGTCCGTAAGCCCGCCGAAGTGATAGGCACTGTTGTAATTCATCTGGAGAAGGGTGAGCTCCTCCCGTTTCTTCGCGATCATCGTCTCCAGACCCTTGCGGCTTGCGGTGAAGTTGGTGATGATCTGCGCTGCCGGCTTACTGGCTCTCTCGCGCCTGTACCGGTCTTCCCATGCCTCTTCCCGCCCCGGGTGCCGGGCCAGGAATGATTCCAGGTCAGCTGCTTTCTGCTCCCGCGCCAGCTTTGCTTCAACCTGGCGTTCCTGGCAGGTCTTGATCTCCGAGGTGAGTTGCCCCTCCTGCCTGCTCAGGCTGCGAATGCGTTCCCGCGCGCGATCTAGCTCGGCCTTGATTTGCGCCATTTCCTCCTCGATGCGCTTCACATCGGAAACATCGATCGAATCCAGTTCCCTTTTGAGAGAGGCGAGCTGGCGATCGAGGTCCTCCAAATCCTCAAACACGCTTAGGTTTTCACGTATTCGGTAAAATCGCTCATCCTTGCCGGCGGTGAGATCCACGAGCCTCTTTCTGCGCGCGCATTCCACCTTCAAGGATTCGCGGGATAAGTCTATTTCCCGAAGCTGCGCCTCCTTGCGCGCAATCTGGCGGGCATAAGCTCTCTGGCCTATAAATGGCGTTTCATAGACGTGGAAAGGAATCTGCCGCGCCACATTGTTGCGGTATGTCATGCATGTCGGCGTGATGGCCTGGCGATAGCGTTTCAGCTCCTGTTCATTCTCACACTTGATCACGTGGCCCAGCAGCTGGTTGATATAAGCTCTGGCGTAAGGATCGTTGGTTTTGACCTCTGTGGCCAGTGAATTCGGCTCAGCGCGGTATCCACCCTCCAGCACCTTGCCTGTGTTAACCAATCCTACGCCGAAGATATTTCTGGCCCGCTTGTACTTTTCATATATTGAAAGGGCAAAATCAAAATACTTTGGCGGCACTATGAGGTCGAACCTCTGCGTATTGAGGAAGCCTTCAACCGCGTCCTGCCATTTTTCATTGGGCACTTCCAGCAGCTCGCATAGAACGGCCGGCTTCACATCCGCCTGCAGGTCTTCCCAGGCCCTTTCAGAGATAAGATCCCGGAGGTCCGTTATTCTCTTGTCATATACGAGCTTGTGAGCGCGCAGGCTTTCGAGCTCCTTCTCCAGCGTGCGGGCCTGCTGGTCAAGAGATTGCAATTCGTTCTGGCGCTCCCACAGCTCCTTGCTCCACCTGAAATTGAGATTGGCGAATAATTCCCTGGCCATCTCGACCGTCGGGGCGCAATCCTTTACCCTCACATCCTCATGCTGGATTGCATCAAGGAGGCGGCGGAAATCATCCAGGCTCTTCCGGCCTTCTTCCAGGGATTCTGGAGGAGCCGCCTCGGTAAGGGCCAGGATCTCCTTGGACTCCTCCGCAGCAAGCCGTTTCAGATCAATTATTCGGGCCTCAAGACTGCTCTTCTCCTGATTGAGCCGGCCAATCTCTGCCTGGAGCTCCCGTATGCGCTGGTAAGTGGCGTTCGCCGCAAGGAGGTCGCGGCAGGCGATGTATCGCTGGTCCAGGGAATCCTCATCCTGTCGCGCCTCATTCAGCGCGGCCAGCACCTGGTCAAGGGCGGCATTCTTCTGGGATTCCTCATTCGCAAGCTCCAGGAGCCGTTCCTCCTCCTGCTCCAGCGTTGCCCGACAGATCAGATAGTCCTGAGTGAGAGCGCGCTCATATTCCTGGCCGATATCTTCATACTTGGCGCGGATTCCCTCGAGCGCGGCGATCTTCGCCTTTGTCTGTTCGACAAGGTCGCTATACTCCTTATACCGCTCGAAATTCTCGCGCATGACGTCTATATTCACGCGCTTTTCATCCAAAACGTATGAATAGACGAATTGGCGGATATCAGTAATCGGCTTGAATGAAATAGCTTTCACGAAAAGGGTGAAAAAGCGCTCCCCGAGAGAACCCAATTTCATAAGGAGGTCTTCTCTATATTGCTCGACAGAAGGATAGACAATCGCGTCATAGCCCTTCATGTGAATCTTGAACTCGCGAATGTTGCGCGGGCGCTTGCCTACGAGGAAGAGGTCATCGGTTATCCTTTGCCTCTCGATCTTGAAGAAGTTGGTCTTGTAAGTCATCCCATCGGCATATGAATCCATCACTGCGCCGATGATGAAATATTCGTCCTTGGAATGGTCGCAGAATTCAAGAGCGATATATGAGGTGATGTCCCCCTGCCGTAGGGACTTTTCACCGTTTTCGGTGGCGACGCCGGTCTTGCAGCGGAGGTAGCCGAGAAGGTCGCGCCTGGTTTCTTCATGGGCTGACACATTGAATCGTACCTGGCGGAGGTCCGCCACGAGGACATACTGTATGGCATCTAGGATCGTGGATTTCCCAGTGCCGTTATCACCGGTGATAAGGACGCTCCCCTTGATATTGAGCTCCTCGTTACTGAAATAATGCCAGTTGATGAGCCTGATCTTGGTCAATTCCTTCACGAAATCACGCCCCCCTTGTCGCTGCGACTTCGGCATCGGCTTCAACTTGAATAGCCTCCATAGCGTCGCCCTCAGCAGCTCCGCCATCGCTGGCGTCACTCTCGGCAGCCTCGCCCTCAGCGGCCTCGCTCCCGGCAGTATTGATCTCGTCGGCGTCACCCTCGCCAGCCTCGCTCCCGGCCTGGCGATAAGAAGCCAGCTTCTCATAGACCTGGCGTATGTCGTCCACCCGCACGGCAAGCAAGATCGAGGGCAAAAGGACCAGCCGGCAGTCAGGATCAACAGAATTTCGATCGAGAACCTCCACCAGGTTGAACCTCTTCATAAGTGAGATCGCATCCCGGAGCCCTTTCTTATCTATGGGTTTGTCCCGTATTTGAAGGGCGGCATATTTCTCCTGAATCTCCCGCACCCTGATCACCACATTTTCGGCGAGCGTAAGCTCGCGCCGCTTTTCCTCATAGCAAAGGCGGACCAGGAGCAAGATTATGCTCTCCTGGAGTCTGAGTTGCAGCCTGTTGAACCCGTCCCGATTCACAGCCTGGTAGACTCCGAGCCCCTTGTCCCCTATCAGATCCCACCCGGACATCCCCAAGTATCCACGAATCATGGATTCATGTCGCTCGATGAAATAGTAATCGCGCCGCTGGTCTTCTTTTCTCTTGGTAATGTAGGTCTGCGCGAGGAGCTTGTTCACTATTCTCCTAAAATCTTCGCGCTGCCCCGCGGTTAAAGCCTCGTATTCAATGACCCAATCCATCATTGGCCTGCCTTTCCCTTGATCAGGGATCTCTTGCTAACCTTTTGATCGGGAAATCCCTGTCTTCCTCTTAGTCAGGAAGCCCCCGCCCTTTTTTTGATCAAGAAATCCCTGAGCTCAAAGCGACCGTCGTCGCCCGCGACAGTAAAACGTTGCCCGTCGAATTCCGCAGTATAATCTACCATCCTGGAATGGCTATATGCCGCGATATAGATCATACGGATAAGATCTTCTATCGTCTTGAGAGGGAACTGGGACGCGCGCGCACTCTCTCTTTCACCGAGTTGCTGCAAGACAAATTGATTTATGTGTTCACGTGTCATATTGCTTGCGAGCCTTCTTCTGACCTCGGCGATCGCCTGCGCGCGCTCTTCTGGATCCAGCTCCGCAAGGCTCACCAGATCCTCCGGGTTGTGGATTCTGCTAATCTCCCTCGCCGTATAGAGAGAGTCTATATCAATGAAATTCTGTTCATAGAGGCTGAAAAGCTCTCTTATTTGAGCCGGCACAATGCTATCTTTTCCATATAAAGATTCCTTTAGCAATCCTGCCAGGTATTTTAATATCTCCAGTAGCTGGCCTTCCGTATCCTTGCTGCTATTGAGGATGTATTTTATCTGCATAAATGAAGAATTCGCATACTGCGCATTGCGCCTGTCGATTTCTTCGAGAAGGCTGTCCATGTTGAGATAGCTCTGGCGAATGAAATCCAAGCGCCGATAAGCATCCTGCTTGGCTTCATCAAGGGTCTTGAACCGGCCGCGCCTGACATCCGCCGCCGCTATTTCAGCGACCCACAGGTCATTCTCATACCATTCGCTGATCTTACTGATGATCCGCGGCCGATATTTGGAAACATTGTCTGAAGTCTTGAGGCGGTGGTATGAGCGATCCAAAATCTCTTGTTTATACTCATCAAAGTGAATCTTGAGAATCTCTTGAGGCTTCTTTTCCTTGAGCACGAGTTCGATGTAGCGCTTGATGTTATGGTTCAGCGACTTTAGCCCATTGATCAGCTGCTCGGTTTGCTCATACGCCTTTTCGAGGGCAATATGTCCCTGTTTCCCGGCTTCCTCAGAATAGAGCAAGGTATAAGTTGCGTACACGTAGCCCTGGTACTCTGCCTGATAGCTGCGCTTGATCTTGTCCAATGTGTCAATGATCTTGATGGCATAGTCAGTAAGATTGACATATTGCTCATAGTTGCTATAGGTCTCTATGGTAACCCATCCGCAATCTTCGAGCTTGCGCAGTATGAAACTGGCTCTATCCCTAATATTAGCGGCCGTAAGCATGGAGCTCTCCCATATCTCGTCATCCAGGGCCCGGGTCAGGGAAGCGTCTGAGCTACTGGCCATTTCCTCCTCGATCACTTCCACCAGGCAATCGATGACGACTTCGCGCGGTAGACCGAAGTTAATGAGAAGGTATTGCTGATAAACAGCAAAAATGGCCTCTGCATATAAGGCCTTGAGCGGGCTCGCAAGGATACTGAAAAACTTGTCCGGGACAATGTCAAATAACTTTGCCATGGGCACCGTCCTGAATGGCGTTTTGCACCGCTGGGAATTTTGTATTGCCGGAAATGTCGCGCCGTTGGAGACTCCGAGCCAGCGAGAATCTTACGGCGTCAGAAATTCCGCGCCGTCGGAGCCCTCGAGCCATCGGGGATCTCGCGCTATCGGAGACTTCGAGCATCCAGAAACTCCATGCCGTCGGCGTTTTTGGGCCGCCGGCGCTTCTGGGCCGCCGGCGGGTTAGATCGACTCGGCCTACAGGCGCTATAGGTATTATAGCATAATACAATATTCGATATCACGGCCGGGCAATTGCAATTTGCTATCGCCCCGTGGTACCTGTTGTCGGTCTTTACGGGACGAGGATCATGGGCGGGTTAAAAACAGCATACCATGAAGAGTCTCCTTGTCATACCTACGACGCCGTTGACGCGCATGCCATTACCATGGTAAAATGAGGAAGTAAGGAGAATGGCTCGAAGTCATGGCTTCCAGATGCGCCTGATCCCTATGACCAATACCCACCATGCAACGATGGAAGAACTCGTCATTGGTAAGGACCTATCGTGGCTAGACAGACTCCCAGCAGTGCATGAGCCTGAAGTTGAATACCGGGAGTAATTCAAGCGGAGCCGGAGGAGTCCAGATCAAAAGGTCCATCTCGGAGCCCATATTCCGGATCGCCCGTCACCAGTACGGCCTGCTGCTGTGCGGCGAGAGCCAGCCCAAAGCAGTCGGCATAAGACATTCGATACCCCGCCTTATAATGCGCCGCCCGTAGAGTCACCCCACGCGAGACATCCACCTGCTCAATCGGCAGGCTGTCAATCATCGAAAGAGCCGCTTGGGCTGCCTGGATAGATTCCTCTCACTCGATAATGTAGAGAATCTCACCCAGATTGATTACGGACATTGATAGCTTGACTTCCCCATGTCTCGCCCGTTCCAGTAGGCTGGTGACAACTTCGCCGCCGGTCTCGCCTTGCAGCCACGCCAAGATCGCATGGCTATCTGGAACATATTGGGAGCTACCCTCATGGGTCATACCCTGTTCTCCTTATCTCTATCCCTTTTCCTCTCCTCCAGGAGCCGTTCAGTGAAGCGATGTCCCTTGAACATCCCGAATCCTTGCTTGACAGGATCTTCTGGGACCTGAATAATACTCAATACGCCGCCATAATCCACAAAACATACTGGAATGCCTCTTCTCAGGCCATACTTTTTCCGCAATTCCTGAGGGATGACGACCCATCCCTTCTCTGACACCCTTCGAACATCTGGATTATGATTCATTTGCACCCTCACCCTTAGTTATACAAATAGCAATTATAGGATAACCGATTTGGTCATGAATGGCGAATGATGACCAGTCTTTACCCATTGTCATGAAACATTGTCAGAAAATATGGTAATACCTCATGACTTTGTATCAGCGCTATTGATGGGATTGAATGCATAATAGTGAGGTGAAAGGCGAAGGCCAAAACCATTCAACTATTGCCACGGGGCCTATGATTGGGTATCTCATCTTGGAAAAGACTGGGATGAAGTGTGCTACTCTCATACCATCCCACCAGCGACGGAGAATTAACATCATGACCTTCTGCTTTGGATGCCCCAGCTGCCCCCTTGAATGCGTCTACTCCCGTAGCGTAGCAGTAAACACAGCCATGACGGCATGTCCCATAGACTCCTATGTCCTTACTTTGAACGCAACCGCAAGCGGCCCGCTGATGAGGGTCCTTTTTATTCGTTACCCTGATGCCAAAGACCCTTTCAATGTATTCATCATCAATGCATTTCCCAGGTTTGATCCCAAAAGGAAGGAGGTCATATTCTTCCGCACAACTCACGATTTCCATCCCGGAGTCTTCGGCCACATTGGCCATAGTCGAGAGCAGACTTGCTACATCAGGATTTTCCGGAGTACAGGGTTCGAAGTATATGCCTTGTTTGGCAAGCCGCGCAAGCCGGACACCGGCCCCATGATAATCATCTACCAAGCTCACAACAACACGCCTGGTCTTACCCCGCAGTGCCTTCGCGATCTCTCGAAAGCGTCTTTCATGGTACTGCCGGATTCCATGATGAAAAGATCGGTAGTAAGGACTTTCATGACGAGGGGTTCCATGGTCGTGGACCCCATGATCGCAGGTTCCATAACCCCGGACTCCATAACTGAAGGCACCGTGATCGCAAGCTCCATGACCACGGGCCCCTTGACCGCAGGCTCCATGATCCTGGACTTCATGACAAGCCTGGCCGTCGACATTTCCCCAAAGTACCGGATCGTAGCGCCAAATCACCCTTTCGGGCGATATCCTCTCCGAAAGCTGTTCAAAGGTACGTAAGATTTCTTCGAGCTGCGGCACGCCAGGCTCTATCAACTTGGGGTAACCATTCACCGTGAACTGAAAATAGTAGCGCAGGCCCATGCCGTCAAGTTCATCCAGATAAGGTATGAGAGGTTTCGGGTCTTTGCTCCAGAATACGATCACATCCACATCTTCTGGCCGCAAAGAGACCTCCACAATCTGCTTTCTATTGAAGGGGTTCGGGAATGTGCAGTAGCCTGCCCTAATCCGGTTCATAAACCATTCCGGGTAAAATTTAGGGATATCGGTGCGTCTGCTTGCACTGATAATCAAATATGCTCACCTACTTCAAAGTCAATTGGACATGTTAGCCATTTTTCTATGATGCTATTACAACATAAGTAATCATGAACCATTTTGGCTATATCCGACGAAGCAAGAGGTGATCAAAGCAATCACTCATTCTAAATACCTGTTGTCTTTGTTCTCTCTCTATCCATAAGTGCCAATAATCTCGACAACTATTACTTTCCGAAGAGTAAACCAATAATGGCGACTCAAGGATCGCATGATGGAATCGCATTTCCGGCTTCACCGTTTGGTTTGTACAAGCAACCGGTTCAACTGGAAAATACGGGTACTATTATTTGAGCACCCGCTCTGCAAGTCTGGCAAGGAACCCTCGAGATAGCGAAATAGCGCCTTCAGGGCACATCTCATGGCAACAAAAGCACCGGATGCAGGTTTTGTCGTCTATGATGGCTTTCGCATCTGTCGACATTTTTATAGCCTGAGGTGGGCATGATGCAGCGCATGCCCTGCACCCAACGCATATAGACGGATCAACCCTCGGATGCGCGGTGAAATAGCCCCTGATTCCTTTGATCATTTTGAAAATCCCGGAGGTTGCACGTGTCGCCGGCGGAATCTCAAAATCGGTAATATGAAAGTTCTCGGGACTATCCCCAATAATTTCGATTTCTTCAGGTTTTGTGTTCCCTATCCCTAAATCCCTGGCGACCCTCAGATATGGCACCTGCACCGGATCGCAATTAACAAGGCGGAGAGATACTGCATCAATGGCGACGGCGTCGTCTGACGCGAGAATTGCGCCTACCGGCCTTATTCGGCCATGAGAAGGCCCATCTCCATCCATGGCTATCACTGCATCCACCAATGAAAGCCGCGGCTTGATCAGGGTTAGAAGATCCAGCAGCATTTGAGAAAAGGCGTCAGGATCGTTGTACCTCAAATGCATCTTCATCTTCTGCAGGCCAGAAATGCACCCGAAGAGATTTTTGACCGCCCCGGTGTATGTCATGAACCCATGAGTCTTCATCTTCGCCACATTGATAAGTGAACCTGCTTCCAAAACCGGACGCGCCAGAATGAATTCCTTGCAGATATGGCCGGCGGGATGCTTGACCGAAACCCCATCCTCAAAGGGTACGATCGGAATGCCCAGCGAACTGCAGGCCGAGGCTATTCCACATTTTTCGGCCACGCTCAGGGTATCGCCCCGTCCCGGGCTATCCCCAACTATTACGTCGGCGCCCGCTTGCTTGAAGAGTCCAGCTGTAGCGGCCACAACCTCAGGATGGGTCGTGACCGCCCGCGACGGTGCATAAGGAGAAAGCATATTAGGCTTGATCAAGACTGTCCTATCCTCTGGAATAAAAGCCTGCGCGCCTCCGAGGAGATCAATCGCTGCTTTGATCGATTCTACGACCTTTTCGCCGGAATATGAATCACACCTTATCAGAGCAACCCGAGTTTTTCCCATAATTTGAAATCCTACCTTACGTTAAATGTTATGGAATACCAATAGATATATTACCAGACATTCCGGCGCCTGTTGGTTCTTGTGCTCACGGAGAGAGCGGCGTCAATAGCGACATTGACATCGCGATCATTCCTCCTGATTTAGCCCAACTTTTGCCTTACCCGACACTCTGAAATGATTAGAGAATAGGCCTGGGGCGCTGGAGCTGGGCTAGTTGACCCTTTCACCGACGGCGCGTGCCAATACCCGGCTAAAGCTTAAGACAAGGATCTTGTCGCCGCCAAAATGCCATCAAACTGGCTCTTCATTTCCATGATGGCGCTCGATATATTCTCAGATATACCGTCGGTATTCGCTTCCGCTTTAGGCTATTGCTATTTCCAAGTGGGTTGCCACGAATCGGCATTCGGATGCTACCGTCATGCCCCGACTGGACTCCTGACCCACAATCTCCTTAAGCTATGGCTGTAATCTCAGCCGCAAATAGAGCCAATGATCCGGGCAATCTATACCAAGACTACAATCCATAATGAAACTAACATGAGCGCTGATATGAAGCCCCTTATCTATCCGTGGGGCCAGCATCTCCGCCAACGTCCGTCTGAGATAACCAAGATCCTTGCCTTCAATGGTGACAACACGGATAGCATTGGGATCATTTGAGTTTTCTTTTTCACGCAGGAGGTAGACTTCATCGCCCACATGGAGAGTTTTGAGATTTTCCGGCCGGTCATCATATCTGGTTCCGACCACACGAGCATAGAATCCCTTTACATTTTCATAATAGTCGTAAACCTCTATCATCTGTTCGCCAAGAAGCACTCCCCACATAAATCCTTGCGGAACATGCTTCCCGCCATAAGGTCGATGGAAGGAATGATGGTATTCCTCTGCGAAAGCATTGAGTAGAATATCGGGCGGGACCAATTCCTTCACCAGTCTTATCTCTTGATGCCGCCATTTGGGGATCCCAGCCAGATCATTGGTCCCTGGGGCAAGCGCCCCCTTGCGAAGGAACGCGATGCCTCGCAGCATGGTGCCCAAATGATAGTCATCTTCCCCAAAGCCATCTAGCAAGCCTTTAGCGAGAGCTTCTTGGATGACATCTCTCATTATATTTCCCCCTATCTCCCTGATATAACCTCCCTGAAATTGACGGGACTCACCAGTGCTGGCATCCTCGCGGAGAATAGTGCCAGTGGTTAGAACAGCACTGCCGTCTAGCATCGTCCGCCACGGATGTTCGCCAGGGATTATGTTGGTAATTGACATCATAATGGATAATGGCAAACGACAGCGTTTCTGATTTCGCTGATGCCTGGCTTTCACATATCGATCAATATCGATCTGCCCGGTTTTGCATATTTATACCAACTCCCCGTTGAAATCTGGCGCGGCACCCCTTCATTCATTTAACCGAGACTCGATTATCCTGGCGGCCTCCCAGAGATCAATCGCATGATACCGAATTCCATCCGTTCGAGGTCTGCGGACAAGAATTGCTGGAATCCCAACAGACTCTGCCCCGGCAATGTCGGCTATAGGATTATCGCCAACCATCCAAGCTCTGGCCGGATTTCGAGCGGCCTCGAGAGCGATAAGAAATGATCTGGGATGTGGCTTTTCATATCCGATTGCAGCAGAGGAAAGGCATTTTGTGACCAGATGATCCAGTCCAATGCCTGAGACAATTTGCTCTAATTCAGGGATGTGGTTGGAGAGAATAATATGGCTCCATCCGCGATCTGCGAGATACTCAAGAACCCCAAGGGAATCTTCATAAAGGCAGTAACCACATGGATCGACTATCCTTTTGCGTACCAGACGTGATAGTTCAACAGCGCGTTGCCAGCTCAACCCGACCGCATGGTATGTCTGAGCAAAGATGGCCTCAACAGCTGCCCACCAGGCGCCAGGGGATGAAAGCTCCGGATGTGGCACATCAGGTTGGTGCCAAGGGAAGCCCCGCTGCAGATGGTGGCGTATCTGAGCAATCTCGACTTGGTGACCTGGCTCATTGTCATCAAGAACCTGCAAGAGCGCACTGCTCCACATGCCAGGACGGTGTGCGAGAGTGCCATCAAAATCCCATATAATGGTGGGGTGGCTTTGCATCACCATCTCATCATCCTCCCCTTTGTGCCAATCCTGAAATACCATCCCTTTGCATCAGTCCTGCAATTCTATCCCTTTGCGCACCCCTGCGATTCCATTTCATGAAATGATGCAGCAGTCACATCTTCGGCTCGTATTTCTGATACACGTGAAACCGTCCCCTCCATGAGGCCATGCCTCCAGCCATCCTTTCAATAGTGGGTAAAGGAGCCCTACATTCAAATCCGACCCGTGCGATTTCTGTGGTTATATTCAACATCTGACTGCAAATTCCTGGTGAGATTCACTCCAATTGGCATTCTCTACAGGGAACATATAGATAAGCAAGCCCAAATTCAGAAGTTGAGCCCGTTGTGGAGAATATGCACAAGGAGCGAGCCTGCGGCGCACGCAAGGTTGCAACTGCGCGGGAGATTGTGACAACCGATCTTTATCCCCTGGAGTGCGCGCATGGTTGCAACTTTGGCGTTGGCCATCTGCAGCTATGGGGTCTTATTAATGGCATGCTCTCCGAATCGCCTCAGGAACAGGCCCTTGCTGTCCGGCTCATGTAGACAGGGCAAAAAGGTTTCGGGTCCTTGCTCCAGAACACAATCACATCCACATCCTCCGGCCGCAAAGACACCTCGATAACCTGCTTTTTATTGAACGGGTTCGGGAATGTACAGTAGCCAGCCCTGATCCGGTTCATAAACCACTCCGGGTAGAATTTGGGAATGTCAGTGCATCTGCTGGCGCTGATGATCATTGTAGCCACCCGTCCCCTCTCCTTTGATTATAACAGGCGGAGGAAAAGACTGTCGAAGCAATGCCGTAATCCGAGCTTATTTTCTTTCCGTTCCCTCTCCTTACAAGCCATATAGGGACAGCCGCGCCCGAGTAATGCCAACCTAATAGCGAAACGCGGGCACTATGTGCTTCCGCGACACAAATACTATGATCCCATATGAGAATCATGCCTACGACGCCGTTGACGTGCATGCCTTTACCATGGTAAAATAAGGTTAATCCGGATCCGTTGCAGAATTATATAGGATCTGTATGATTGGCAGCCATAATATGGGAAAGGATGACATCCATGGCTGGTCTAGGGCAACCGCTGGCAGAGGTCTTCGGTCACTTGATAACCGACCATTCAAAGAGGGCTGAAAGATATCGATCGCATCGTCTTTGCCCTTTCAACAACAAGGTGCCGAATTGTACGAAAGTTAAGGCGAAGAATCCGCTCGGCGTTTGCTCAATTTATCATGAGAATCATCCGGTTATCACTTGTCCGATTCGCTTCCGAGAAAATTGGATTATAGCCGACGATGCGACGGATTTCTTCTTTGGTAAGGGCGCAAAATGGAGTTCTCTTACAGAGGTTCGCTTAAATGATCTACACGGTAAATCTGCCGGGAATATTGATGTTGTGCTTGTTGCATATGAGGATATATGATTTTGGCGCTCTCGAGATCCAGGCAGTGTATATTTCTGGGAATGTCCGCGACCCATTTGAATACTTTATGAAGGACCCTCAAGGCCGAGAACTGATGGAATGGCCTAAGGGTCCAGACTATCCAAGGCCTGATTACCTTTCGTCTTCTCGCAAACGACTTGCTCCCCAGCTTCTTTTCAAGGGTGGGATCCTTCATTGTTGGAAAAAGAAAATCGCCGTAGCATTGAACAAGAGCTTCTTCGCTGCTCTACCCAGCTTGAAAAGAGTGCCGAAATCCGATGCAGATATTGCGTGGTTCATTTACGAGTTGGTATTGTCCAAAGGAGAAGGCCAAGAATCAGAGAGATACTGTCTTAAAAAAGTGGACGAAATCTTTACCGAGTTTGAGCCTGCTCTTCGTTCTATCACTACACCATCGCCAGAAAGAATCGAGGATTTCATGAGACTACTACAGGAAAAACTTGACGAACAGCTCGAAGTTCCGCCAGCGAATAAAACGATTGAAAGGCCGTTTTGATATGGGCATCTATAGACAGGGGTTGTTATTTCCTGAGTCATCTCAAGAAATGAGAATACCGAAACCTGTAAATGTAGCGTCTGTCCCACAGCGAAGCCCATTCCGCTACCCTGGAGGGAAGACATGGTTCGTACCCACATTCAGACAATGGGCGGCATGGCTTCAACCAAAGCCCAGTATCCTTGTCGAGCCCTTCGCCGGTGGAGGCATTATCAGCCTTACCGCTCTCTTTGAGAATCTTGTCCAAAGGGCGGTTATGGTAGAGTTGGACGAAGAGGTTGCCGCAGTCTGGGCATCTATCGTAAACGGAGACGCAGAATGGCTGGCTAATCGAATCCTCTCTTTTAACCTGACGAAAGAAGCCGTTATGCAAGAAATAAAGAAGATCCCTGGAACCCAAAGAGAAAAAGCATTTCAAACGATTCTCAAGAACCGAGCATTGCATGGAGGGATACTTGCCGAAGGTTCAGGATTTCTCAAGTATGGAGAAAATGGGAAGGGGATCCGTTCCCGTTGGTATCCGGAAACCCTTGCTAAGAGGCTCTTAAACTTAAATCTCATCGCTGACAGAATCGATTTCCGCTGTGACGATGGGTTAAAGGTCATGCTGGAGTTTGCCGCCAATCCAGATGTGATATACTTCATAGACCCTCCATACACCGCCGGTGGGAAAAGAGCTGGCAGGCGATTGTATAAATATTGTGACCTCGACCATGAGCACTTATTTACACTGTGCGAGTCATTAAAGGGCGATTTTCTGATGACATATGATAATGCAGAAGAAGTAAGGAAAATGGCTCGAACTCATGGTTTCCAGATGCGCCTGATCCCTATGATTAATACTCATCATGCAACGATGGAAGAACTCATCATCGGTAAGGACCTATCGTGGCTAGACAGTCTCCCCGCAGTACATGAGCCGGAAGTTGAATACCGGGAGTAATTCAAGCGGAGCGGGGGGAATCCAGATTAAAGAATCCATCTCGAGACCCTAGTTGCGGGACAGCCTACGCCAAGCGAGCCAACGGGCCCATACCCTGCGAAACAAAGTGTTTAGATGGCTAGATGGGTTATAGCATTAGCTATATTTAGTGCAGTATAATATGATTGAAAATTACTGGAAAGCGGGTGTCCTAATGCAGCAAAAAGAGGTATTCACTATTGGCCATTCAACTCACTCGCTTGAGACCTTCATAAATCTTCTAAAACAACATGGGATACAAATTGTGGTCGATGTCCGGTCCTATCCGTATTCAAAGCATGTGCCGCAATTCAATGCATCTAACCTGCCCTGAGCCTTAACTGTAGCCGGAATCAAATACTCGTTTATGGGTCAGGAATTAGGTGGACGTCCAAAGGGATCTCAGTTTTATGATGATGACGGCCATGTACTTTATTCCCAGATAGCCAAAACGCCCGCCTTTACGCAAGGCATTTCACAGCTTGAAGATGGGCTGGAAAAGTCTCGAATAGCTATAATGTGTAGCGAGGAAGACCCAACAGTCTGCCATCGCTGGCTTCTTGTTGGGCGCGTGCTAAGAGAACATGGTGTACAGGTAAAGAATATCAGGGGGGATGGAAGGATTCAAACGGAAACGGCATTCGCTGATGGGAGGCATAGCAGAGACGGTGGTATGCAAGTGTCGCTCTTTCCAGAACAGGAGGTAGATGAATGGAAGTCTATACGATCGGTTTTTCACAAAAGTCAGCCGAAACCTTCTTCGGTACCTTGAGACAAATCGGAATCAAGCGACTCATAGATGTACGCCTTAATAATATATCTCAGCTTGCAGGATTTGCGAAGGCCAAAGATCTTCCTTTTTTTCTTCGTGAGCTTTGTAACGCCGAGTACCTCTACGAGCCGTTATTTGCCCCTTCTCAAGAGATCCTAGATTCCTATAAAAAAGGGAAAGGATCTTGGCAGACATACGAACAGCAGTTTCTGACATTGATGGAAAAGCGTAAAATTGAAGAAAGAATCCCTCGGAGCCTTTTTGACGTTCCTTCTGTGCTTCTCTGCAGTGAGGCGTCCGCTGACCATTGCCATCGTCGGCTGGTACTTGAGTACCTTCAGAAAAAATGGGGAGGCATAGGAATCAGACACCTGTAAGAGGGTCATGTCGTGGAAGCCACTGAAATCGTCTGCCTGGCTAACTCCCGAAAGCTGAATGGTAGGTGTGTGGCTGGGTTGAGAACTGATGGCAGGGGATGGGTACGCCCCGTTTCGGATCGTCTAGACGGAGCACTTTTGCCGCACGAATATAGACTGAATGACGGATCAGGGACAGGGGTATTAGATATCGTCAAGCTTAACCTTCTGACACGATGCCCGAGACCTCATCAGCCCGAGAATTGGCTTACAAATTCATGGCGTCTAGTCAGGCGTCCTGCCTCTAAGGGCATAATTCCCTTGCTGCGTTCAAATCTCGTGAATGGGCCTGAGCTATTAGGCAATACATTCGACCGCGTTCCTGCGGCATCTTTCTCGAGCACGCCTGCACCATCGTCCCTGGCGCTAGTTGAGCCTAAAAACCTACAACTATACATTACTTTGAATGTGAGAAATAGGAAACAACCTCGAGCTATATTCGAACTATCTAGGGTGCGCTATAATCTTGCAATTACAGATCCTTTTTGGGAAGAACGGTTAGGAGTACTCTCAACAGGTCTATACCAGCCAACTGCTATAGGTTTACAGCCTCACGATAAGATCTTGCTCACTATCAGTCTAGGTGAACCATTTGAAGGCTATTGTTATAAATTGGTAGCCGCGATCATTGTATTGCCGCAGAGCTGGAGGAGATTCTGGTGACCTTTATTCGAGTAAACTCGGCCGACGCAGACGATTCTAATTAGATTTGACCTGTCCTGTTCAGCGGGTTGGATTTGAAGGCCTGGTTTTATATCCGCGCTCTGTAACTTGCATAAGGGCATCTGGGAAGAGATAGATCTACCCTCTTGAGCCGCCCCCTTATCGCTGCAGGTGTAAGCAGCATAAGGGGGCATGATCGCTCGACATCCATTAGAGCATTCTGCGCAATAGCCCGCATGTCCGGCGCATTAAAAGGCAACCTCCGCTCGTCCATGGGAATCGGGCATGCTATTCTTGAGGGGAAGACGAAACGCAATATAAGAATGATAAAGGGGGTGGACTAAGGTATGTGAGCGGTTGCGCGAACTGATTGCTGCCGGGGAATCCATCACGGTAGAGTTCAATAGGGGAGGCTAGACACCCCCTTCCCGACGGGGAACTGGTAGAAGCGGTGGTCTGTCTTGCAAACCGAAACCATGGCGATGAGGGATGGCTCCTTGTTGGAGTGGAAGACGATGGGACGATAACTGGAGCCCGCCCCCGGCACGGTGATACGATCGATCTAGCTCGCAGCGTGGTTGAGGGTCTTGTAGAACGCGGCTTTCTAGAGCGGCGGGGCGAACGCGGAGCACGCACCTATCATCTCTCGGCTGCCATTTACCGCAGGCTTGGCCAAAAGTCGGCCTATGTCCGGATTCGGGGTTTTGAGCCCGAACAGCAGAGGCAGATGATTATCCAGTATGAAAATAATCGTGCAGAAACGAGCGCGCTCGTTTTTTTTGGCGGTTCAGAAACGAGCGCTCGATTATTAGTTCCATCTAGAACATTATCCACTGTTGGGGCGTAATCGCCCCGGCACATCTTTCCAGGGAAACGACGGTCTCTAAAAAACTAAAGAAGATTGGTCTGATCCAGCTGTAGGACGCGAATTTCTCTGTGGAAACAATGAAGCCAGCCCAAGGCTCTCCAGATCTTCAAGGAACCTGATGGCATCGGATTCTTTAAATTCGCCGAACTCGGCCGACACGCGCCGGACTATTTCCGACACAGTCCTTTTTGAATCCATCAGGTTGACGAATTCGAAGAGCTTCGATGAAAAAGCGGAGTCATCTTTGTCTTTCGTCCTATAGAATTCAGCCCTTTCAGGACCGATTTGCCGTAAGAAACTTCCCATATCAAGAGGAGCCTGAAACCCCCTTACAGGAACTGTCTGGAGCCCTGTGGACTGTTGCTCCGGCAATGGCGCGGATACATCCCCGGCGCCTCTGGCATCCGAACCTGCCGCCCATCTCAGCTTTCTCTTCACATATTCGGCCTCGCGGCGAAAACTCTCGCAGGCACGGGCAATGTCGTATTCCAGTTCAGATGCATTCACCCTGGCCATCCCTGCGCCAGCTGCCTCCCCGCCAGGCGCAACCGCCTTAATCGTCGCATGGCTGAGTGCTGCCTCGCCAGGCGCCGTCTCGCCGGGAGCTGCCTTGCGAGACACCGCATCGCCAAGTGCCACCTTGGCAGGCGCCGCATCGCCGGACATCGACTCAACACTCCCCGTCTTGCCAGATACCAGACCTAGGATCGACCGCATGGCGGCCTCCTCGCATTCTACGAGGAAGTCCAACCTTGTGATTTCGCCCCTGCCGTCGCTGCATTCGGCCGTCATCTGCCACCTCGGCGTATGCGCACCCATCACCGGCCCCCCGGCCATGTGCGCCATGGCCGCCTGCGCAACCGACCACAGCCTTGCCCTCGCGCCCGCTTCTACGAGGGATAGCGCAAACTTCGCCCGGTTCTTGTCAAAGCTCGCTATATCAAGAATATATGAGGCAGCTACCAGGCCCACCAGCCTGAACTCCTCGGGATCGGTCTTGTCTATGGTATCCATGCTGGAATGATAGAACCTGTCCGGCCAGTGTCCGAGAAATACCGTCGGAATCCCCACTGTCGGGTCAACGAGTATATAATGGTCTGAACCCCCGGCATAGCCGGAAATGCTGTAGCGCCGTATAGGGATTGGGGATGCCGGGTCAAAGCCCATCTTCCTATTGAAGAACCTATGCGTATAATATGCGGCTATATCGTTCACAGCAGAAGGGCAGCTCCACGGCGTCGAAGTCACTATAAAACTCGATCCAGTTGATTTTTGATCCTCACCCACCATATCCAGATCGACCCCCGCGACAACCGACCTTGGCCACTCAGGGTGGGCATCAATGTAAGCAACGGTGCCATACATTTCTGGAACGAAGAGAAACCTTATGGACCTCCTGGGCCTCGGGATGGCCTCATGCGCAACAAGGGTGGAGATGGTCCTGGCAATCTCCATGCCGAGTCCGCAGCCGCTGGCATTATCGTTCGCCCCAGGCCTCGGGTGGCAGAGATGCGCTATGACAAGGGTCTCCTGGCCTGCAGGATCGGTTCCCGGGAGGATGCCTGTCACAACATCCATGTACCCCTGTCCCATACTGACAGAAATCTCAGCCTTGACCTGGACCTTCTCATTTGCAAGTATGCGTCTCAGGCGGTCCGCCTTCCTGGCAGACAGGGAAAACGCAAATACACCCCGTACGTGTTCGCCTTCCCGCTGTCCTTCATCTTTCCGTGCGCTCCCCCTTCCCTGATCCCAAGGATGGATGCTGAGCGACATATAGTTAACAAGGTCCGGGAGGTCTATCCTGGTGCGACCTATTTCCGGGCACTCGCTCCTCATATAATCAGAGAGAATACCTATTGCGCCATATTTCTTTATGGCCATGTCGTAAACCCGGGATATCTGGCCGCTGGCCAGGACTATCTTGCCCTTTACCGGTTCCCTGTACTCGTAATCTGATTCATCCGTCCCCTGACCCACGTCCACGACCTCCGCGCTGATCCCGCCTCCCGGCGTGGCAGAACTCATAAAAACCAGACATACCGGCTCTTCCTTGAAGTCACACAGTACTTCCGTCCGGGGACTGATCATGGTAAGCCGCGCATCTTTAGGGTCCCAGGCGGCAGGCGGGCACCAGGTCATATACTTTTTCTCACCATCTATCGGGTAACGTTCAACTACGCAGGATTCAAGCCCAAAATATTCGAGTTGACGCCGGATGTATTCCGCGGCCTCGTGAAACTCGGCCGATCCTTTGCTTCTATGAAACCGGGAGATCTCGTGAGTGTAATGTTGAGCGATTTTTCCCGAAAGCTCTTTTTCGAGAGCCTCAATGACTGATTCATCAAACGCCATGGATTCCATCCCCTTCAAGGTACTACTGATGTGGGGTATCTTATGTAACCATTCAGCATGATTACCCGGACTCCTTCTGCCAGGAACAGTGTTAGTGGCTGGCTAATACTATCTGCCAGGAACAATGTTGGTGGTCAGCACTGTGCGCCAAGAACAGTGTTGGTGGTTAACACTATCCAGCGGAAACAGTGCTGGTGATTAACACTATCCACCAGGAACAGTGTTAGTGGCTAACACTATCCGCCGGGAACAGTGTTAGTACCCATATTTCGCATGTAATAATTCCCAGCCGGGTATTTTGAGGGATTAGAAGGGCCTGATGGCGAATCCCTTCGGAAGTAAGATAGTCCGGAGGGATGGCCATGGACCCGAAGGTCATTTTAGAAG
>JABLXA010000032.1 GCA_013178415.1 Bacillota bacterium
AATTGAATCTTTGCAGTTTTGTCCATCAGCTTTGGGGACCTCCTGTCTTTGTGGGGTTTCGTTAATGTTATACCAGGAGGCTCCCCTTTTATCAATTCTTATCCGATTTCATTACAGGACTGCTCTGATGGCGCCGCGGCAGCAGCATGGGGGTCTACCCCGAAAAGTGCACGCTGCGGTTTTCTGCGATCTGACAGCGCTGCCATGGCGGCACGGGCGTCTACTTTGGTGGGCTTTGAAAATCACTCAGGTAGGACATATTTAGGCGCCGGAGTAACCCCTCTTGGAAAAGTGCTCGTCGGGAAAGGCAACAATGGCGAGGATGGCACAGAGGGCTGTGTGTATAAAAACGCCTTTGGCACATATCTTCACGGCCCGCTTTTGCCGAAGAACCCGCATTTTGCCGATTATATCATCCGGAAAGCCCTAAACAGAAAATACGGTGAGGTTGAATTATCCAAGCTGGATGACAAACTGGAGTCAAATGCCCATCGTGCTGCTGTTCTGCGAGCCCGATCATGATTATCCGGGGCATAAGGCTTTATAGCTGGCATCAGGTATGGATGGCATTCAAACCAAGAACATGAGCGCTGAACATCTACTCTTTGGCCTTGAGGAAGAGGTCTTCGTCACAGAACCTTTATTACCTTCCCTCGCGTCTCTCAATTATCTTGCGAGGCTCATGTGGCGTAACCCCTCATATTATTATACCCATTCAGCCTCAAATTTCGCCCGGGGCAAGGATCTGCACCAGGCTGTAATGAGCGGAATCGAGGTGTCTACGGGAATACATTCATCCATTGATTCACTTATCGAGGATCTTTCAATGAGGAGAAAAGAGCTTGCGTCAGTATGTGACGGGCTGATCCTTCCAATTGGTCACCTTTTCGACCTTGAAGCCCCCACCAACACATGCGGTCTCCACATCCACGTGGGACCAGTGCCAGAGCAGGACATCGAGCAAGCATATTCAAACCTTGCCCATTTCCTGCCGCTCCTTGCGCTTCTCACAGTGAATTCTCCCATTGCAGGGGGAAGATATTTCGGTCAATCCTTCCGAATCGCAAAATCATATGCTATCGGCCCGCTCAGAAAGGACGACAAGAAATACAGGTTTCAAGATATGATTGTATCAAAACGCCTGGGAACCATTGAACTCAGGATCTTCGATCCAGTCTGGGATCTCGGAAGAGTCCGGGCGCTTCTCCGGTGCATAGAGGCCATTCTGAAAATCAACCGTCGCTTTGCCTGGGATGAGGATTCCTACAAGCGTTACAGGGAGGCTATCATGAAAAAGGGCTATGGCGCAAGTAGCATCGCGAGCCCGGGCAATAGTCCTGGGATGAAAGATTCTGCCGCACTGTACATTCCGTATTCTGAGCTTCGCGAATTATGCGATGTGGACGAGACGCTCTTTCAACATACGGCCTCAGATGAACTCTATAATTGCTGGAAGAAGCATGGTACACTCAGAACATACATCATTCTTGATAATGCATATAGGAATGGCATCTTTGATCCGGAGATGAAGATCAAGCCGGAAATAGAATGCAGGCTATCGAGGCTTCAAAGTCGCGGCGCCGGCGAGAGAATCCTCCGGGCCATCTCCGGCCTTATGTTCTATTACGCCATCAAGCTCCCATATATCATCATGAAAGGTCTGAAAGAACAATGAAGACATTACTCGCCGCAATACTTGTTATCATCGTGCTCCTGGTTGCGGGAGTTGTGTGGTTCTTGAGGCGCGTTTGGTTTTACCGCGATCCTGTCAGAATCCCGCCTGATGATAAAGACGCGATACTTGCCCCGGCAGATGGGAAACTGATTTATGCCCGCAGATTCAGCGATGGCGAAGTTTATTCAGAGAAACTCGGCCAAAAGATCCCTGTGACTGAGATCTCGAAAACAGACTTTGGTATGGGCGAATCTGGCTGGGTAATTGGAGTGTATATGACCCCACTGGATGTTCATTTCAATTACGCTCCTGTATCGGGCACAGTGTACCGGATAGTCCACACTCAGGCGACTGTTAACCTGCCCATGCTAGATATGTGGGAATATGTAAAAATCACCTATCTTCGAAGAGCCATCGACCTTTTCGGCCGCAAATATCATCTATCGAATGAGCGTAATACCATTTTCATCGACAGCGGTAGGCTCAAGATGGCTGTGGTAGAGATAGCGGACAAATTCGTCAATAAAATCAAGTGTTTCGTGACCGAGGGGGAGAGAGTCAAGGCCGGACAAAAGCTCTCGTTTATAGAAAGAGGTTCCCAGGTAGATCTGGTAATTCCTGGAGACAATATCAAGATCGTAGCTAGAGTTGGGGAACAGGTATATGGCGGGAAGACTATAATTGCGCGTATAACCTCCGGTTGAGGCGGGCATGTGACATATGCGCGGAATCCGCCTCGGGATAGCCCAATTCAAGAGGGACGTAATTGATTCCTTCCACGGAAGGTGCAGATCTTGCAACAGGTGATGTCTCTCCTTCATCATTACAGTTATTTGATCATCTTTGCCGTCCTGGCGCTGGAAGGAACGGGCATGCCGGGAATTCCTTTGGAGATCGTGTTTCTCGGCGCAGGTTACTTCATCCAGGAAGGTCGCATGAGCTTTGCCTTAGCAGTGGCATCCGCAGCCCTGGGGAATGTCACCGGCAACCTCATAGGCTATTTTGTTGGCGTCGTCGGTCGAAACCTGATAAGCATCCGGAAAGACGAGGTCCAGGAGCCAAGGCAGGAATACAGTCGCAGGCGCAGTTTCCGATTGCTCCATCCCAGAAATCTTGCTGCGGTCGAAAAGCGGTTTGAAAAATATGGAGCATTTACGGTCTTCATCGGTCGCTGGTTTGGCCCGATTCGCACCCCCGCCATCCTAGCGTCGGGCCTCATGGGTCTAGATATACGAAAATACCTGGCTGCCTCTCTGCTTGCAGCCTCAACATGGTGCTTTGTATGGCAACTGGCGGCGTGGAAGCTTGGTGCCGAGGCTCTCAGATTTCTAAGACCCCTCGCATATTTCCGACTGAGGCGGTAAGAAACGGTTGGCATTGGCATCCGTCCATCATCAATACGCATCAGATTAATATGAACATATTAATGCGAACATATGGTTGCCAGTAGCGCCTATATACGGGCGTATAAAGTTTAAGTGAAGAAGGGTAAGGCATGGGAGGCATGATCTTCCTCGCGGTGTGGGAGTTACCTTCGAAATGGGACAAAAAAATAATCCAGGAATATGCTCGGAAACCCTACCAAAGAAGCTATATCCCACAATATGTTGGGGCAACTCCTAAGCGTAGCCACAACATATAGAGGCCGTCAGAGTTTTCGAGCAATCTTCTAGCGATAAGCTCTTCATCAGAATACCCTGCCAGCGGATGCGACTCATGGCTAGACAGAGAGTATCCAGCGGGCGATATTGGTTTCATGCTCATAGGCAACCAGACGCAAAGTAGCGTGTTCTCTAAATTTCGGACCTGATTGTCTATGGATTGCCAAATCCAGAATTGAAAGATAATCCAGCTATCCCCTCATGCGGTTGCCGAGCGCGCCGTGCAGGATCGGCTCATATTTTCAAATTTGAGCTTTGTCATCTATAAAACTCGGTCTGAAAAAGGGAATTTGCCACAAATCCGACCAAGAACTACATTTAGAGCATGTTTACCTCTCCTCCCTTACACAGACCGATAATCTCACGGGATGAATATCTGGTCGTCCTCAGCTTGTATATAATCACCGAATCCTCGTCCTTGTCTATGATTCTCCCTAGTTCCATCTTCAGTTTCTTAAGAGTTGCATCGGTGATTTCGCCTTCGAAAACCGAGTTTTGAACCCAATAAAGATATTCACGGGTTTTTTTGAGAACCTTTGCCACGCGCTTTTCATTAACATCATAGACAAGAATGACGAACATTCGCTGTTCACCCCCCTCAATTGGATAGACCGCACCTGGGGATAACCGAATCTAGACCTGGCCCAAGCATAGAACCCATTCAGGGCACTGGTAGCGGCGGATCAGCGTACCCCCGAGGCTCGGGCTTAGTTATCTGCGGCCCCAAATGACATTCAGCGGACAGCGTCAGGGGTACGGCGTTAATGATCCATCGGCATTGGCAATTCAAGAAAGGCCATAGACACCGGGCGATGGAATAGACCAAACCCCGGCGCAATCATAACCTACCATTGAATCACGAAAGGCTCATATTCCTTTTCGCCCATGATATGTTTTTCAATTTTGTATAACTCTAGCCGTATTATTCTTCTATATGAGACCTCACGGCCAATGGCCCTATGCTTCAACGTAGTCTCCAATTTCCTCTCTATCTCGGCAATCAGGGCTTTCCTGCCATTCTCCTTCAATAAGATACCCTCTGTCCCACTCTCAAAGTCATCTTTTGTGATGGCCTTTCGATCAATCACGGTGAAAATAGCACGATCTATTATGATAGGTTTGAAGATCTCAGCTACATCAAGGTTGAGTGTGAGCCTCCGAAAATTAGTCGCATGCAAGTAGCCAATGCGAGGATCGAGATGGGTCCGATATATCTCGGATAAAACTGTCGTATACATGATTGAGTTGCCAAAGCTTATCAAGGTATTCATGAAGTTCCTGGGCGGGCGGCGGCTTCTCTCTTCGAAGACAAAGTCGGGATTTGCAATAATGACATCAAAAGCTTGGTAATATATCTGGCGTATATTTGCCTCGGCGGCCATCAATTCAGCCACATCGCGACAGGAATCTAGTGACGCCAAGAGTTCTTCGATTTTCGAAATACTGCCTCCCAAATCGCGGCCACGATTATCATAGTATTTCAAGACCTGTCTTATGTTCTTCACAGCGCCTTCTACAAAGGATCTGGCTAGACTCAAGCGCTTTCCTGGGTCGAGGTAATGCTCCGCTTGCTTCAGAATGATAAACCCCGAGTTTAGATGCTCACGAGGATAGAATGTTCCCATATAATAGCCATAATAATTGAAGTAGTGGATGAGTATTTCCTTCTGTGACGCAAATTCCAGAAACTTCTTGTTGAAGTCGACCTCCCCGAAGATCATGATCTCTCCTATATCCTCAACAGGTATGAATCTCTGGCCCTCTTCTGATTCATAATAGAGAGTGTTCCCCTTTCGTTTAAGCTCGCCATTGGAAAAGATGTAGATGCTCTTCTTCACGGTCTTTCGACGCAGATCTTCCCGTCACATTAAAACCGCGCCGTCTCCTCCAATCCATCGGATTATGAAACTATAGCATCAGATCACCGGTCGACCTAATCCTCGAATCATCATAGCCAGCTAGGACCAACAAAACTCCGCATAACCGCAGGGTTTACAAAAACTCGTCTTCTTTGGAGGAGGGGGAGAGGTTTGGTATAGGATCTTGAGTATCTCAGCTCTGGCATGCTCGAGTTCGGAAATGGCAACAGCGTCAAGACTTACCTTTTCCCTGCGTTTCTCCTGGGGAAATCGCAATTCTCCCTCAGCATCAATGCCGAGTCTTCGTAATTCGTCAATATAGAATAGAAGCTGCATCTTCGCGCTCTTCTCGAACCTTGAACTCTTTTTAATCTCTCCAACCACTATTTGTCCCCCCTTGAGCTTTACGAGATCCAGCTTCATATGACCTATACTAAGTTCCTTCCTGTCCCTCTCATAGGCAAAATCATGTATAAACCTTCCGAGATCTATGCTGGGGTGGTCCTCGTCTGGTGTAATGTGCCTTCCCATGAGCCAGACTTGCCGCTGGCAGATATAGTAGTACCAAATGAGAGTGCCGGTGATATAAACTTCTTCCTCTGGCATAGCGACACCACCAATGGAATTGCTTATGGACCTTACAAGAAATCAAGCATAATCTCATTCTCATCTTGACGGCCTAAGAGGTGTGCAAGGCCGGTATCCTCTGAATATAGATTTTTATCAATGATCCGTCCGATGCTTACATCTTCCTCTCTCTGGACGATCCCGCGCGCGCTTTTTTCATCTAGCGACACAATAAAATGTTGAAGTAAGGCCATAAACCGTTTGCGTTGCGCAAAATCTAACTTTGCGCGAAATCTGCGATCAAGATAAAGCTCGTAGAGCTCTTCGCACCCATGGGGAGCATATTGATATAGCAGATCGACCAATCTCGGCGATAGATATTCCTCCCCGTAAGGGACGAAAAGGTCGACATGAGGATATTCAGGCCCAAAAGGCTGGCGTCCTTCTATGGCTGACCAGGTACCGCACGCTGCCTCTACCAGAGCATCCAAAAGTGCGGTATTGGTATTACGCGACAATAGCCGTCGATAGTATTCGTCGACTATGCCCCTTGTTTCGGGTTCAGTCCATTCGGTATGGGCATCAATGCATAAATCAGTCTCCTCTCGGGCAATCCTATCGCGATACACGAATTGCCTGGTGTCCTTCTCCCCGGATTGAAGGAATTGAAATATTTTGACATATGCGATTTCCCCTTCCGCATGTCTATTGCCGCGTCCAGCTGCCTGGGCGATAGAGGGTATAACGGGACGAGCCCTCAATATCGTGCGAAAGCTCAAATCAACACCGCATTCAAGGACTTGTGTGGAGACTGTTATGACCCGCGCACTAGATTTGATTTGCTCAGAGATCTCTGTTATCCGCCGCGATTTGTGAAGAGGGGTCATGCAGCCCGATATATTGTAGCATTTCATATCACTGGGAACTCTTCCCCGAATAAGGCTGTAGACGTTAGCAGAATCCTTGATAGTGTTGAGAATAACGGCTACTGAACCTGCCTTCTTGGCTTCCTCCACTGCTAACTCCGCGATGCCCTCTTCATCAAGATAGCCATCAATCACCAAGACTTTGTAGCGCTCAGGAGCTTTGATCATAGGGGCAAGGGGTACTGCTTCTCGGTCAAGCCCAAATTCAAGTGGAGGCAGAGTAGCCGTTGAAAAGAGAACTTGCATACCGCATTGATTACTGGCGGCCTCAAGCATTTTGAGGAAAAGGTTCCAGACTGCCCCATCTATGATTTGTGGCTCGTCAATAATAACAAACGCTCCATCCAGCCCCTTTAAGCGCAGCGTTTGCTGTGCACGGGAAGGAAACAAGGCACGAAATAACTGATTGAAAGTCGTAGTCACCACAGGAGCTTGCCAAGACTCCAACACAAGAGAGTCAATGGATTCATCGTAGAGGGCGGAAAGATGATGATGCTGCAATACATCGAGCCCTGTTGCCGCGTTAATTTCCTTAGTTGCCTGTGACAATATCGCAAGATATGGGGCTACATATATGATCCTGTGACACCTTCCTGATGCGCAGGCAGTCAAGGCCACACGCATACTTGATAATGTTTTGCCAAGACCTGTCGGTAGCAACAGTGTATAGAATCCTTCGTCAGGATCTTCCTGGTAACGCCGGACACACTCCCTCTGCAGCCTCTGTCTCAATTCACAAATATCCAGCGCACCTTTCCCCAGCCTCTCAATAGCCAACTTTCTTGATTCGCAGTATTCCTGAAGGCGGGAGAGCGCCTTTGCTGCCGAGGCACAGTCCAAAACATCCGGAGTTAGACTAGATGCATGGTATCTATCAGCAGCGATAAGTCCGGCCGTCCGCGTCCGGATACATCTCTCCGCAGCTGCTGTAAACCTACCGTTCTGCGAGTCAATCATCCTCTGAACATAACCATGTGCCTTTGCTACCCATCTTCCCCAGGTATCCTCAAACTCAGCGAGCCAGAAGGTTATCTCCCCTAAATCAGACATTATCTCTGAAAAATACTGATTTATAAATTCAGCCATGCCTCTTAAGTCACATTCCAGAAAATGTTCTGGGTCAAGGGTATCTTCCCAAGGAGGCTCAACATCAAAATCGCTTAGAGGCCCGTGATGATCGTATATATCATAGGCCAGGGAGATGGTGAGAGAATGCAAGTCCCTCAGCTCATTGCGTGTCACATGCCAGGCATCTAGCAATTTGCAGGCGCAATAAACGAAGAGAGCAGATCCAAGGGGTGAATGGTTTACCGATTTTACTCCTCGTTCACCCACATGCCTTATGTAGTACTGCCAAGGTTCGCGGGCCTTGCCGGCATCGTGAAGAAGGCCTGCCAAAAACCGTAGACGAGAAGGGGGATCACCCCGAGGATCCCCCCAGCTCTCTGCTACTGCCAACAGGTGATCTGAGAGAAGGTGTTGGGTCAAATCAGTGCCAGGCGGCCTAGCTATACATTGATAAAATGGGACTACCACAGGCAAATCACCTCATCTCCTGATATGTGCAAAAAGCGATATGGAGGGGCATCGAGACTCGGCGTTCTTACTGGTTCAAATTTGATTAGCCCCCCATGCACCTCATACAGAAGATTTATCGTCCCACTAAATGTCCGGTTCCCAAGATGTTGATATTGCATCCCCCCAACACGTCCATATTGGCTTCCTGACTGCGGATCTAGCTGCTTTACGGAGTGAGAAGGTAAAACAGTGCGAGTAGACATTTGCGCTGGGTATGGCGTAGTGATCTCCTCGGCCTCAATAGTTTCAAGGTACCGGGGAAATGTGAGGCAATAGGCGCTGCCAAGATAGGTATGGTAGTGGCTGCAAGAGTTGCCTATCATGTCCTTGAGATCATTGAAATGCTCGCCTGCATAATAGACCCTATATCTCGGATTAACAACAAGTTCTATGGAGGTTGGGCGGTTGAAGCTCCCCCCACCCCCTACCCACCCTTTACCTAGCATGGATACCTCCTGCGCCACGGTATGAACGGGAGACATAAGCTGAATACCAATCCAATTTTCGCCGGTAAGCTGTTCAACCCCTAAAACCGATCCTAAGAGCCCCCATAAAACCGTCCTCGGAATAAAAGGATATGTTGCATGAGTGACTGTTGTATCAGGCCTTCTGAAGTGCGCCAGTGAACCCTTCAGTTCAAAGACAAGTATTCTCAAGCCACTTCTCACCTCCTGAAGAGGCGGTTATATGAGAGGCTACCACTCTTCACATTGGGTACCTGGGATATCTCCTGTCATTTCCAGATTGGCATTTTTCCAATAACGCACTCGTGCCAATTTCCCACTATTTTGAGCATTCGCAAGCAGGACGCCAAGTCCAGATACGTCAAGGGTTACATCTTGAACGGATGTCGGCGGAGTCCCACCGAGCCAGGCCTCCCGTCCCGGTTCAAGACGTATATGGTCTTCAAGATAACCGATGCGGAAGAAAGGATCTGAATATTCGACATGTACCAGGAGGAGAGGCTGCTGGATTCCGCGCCCCCTGGCCTGCCTATGCTGAGTGCCGCGCCACAGCCCCTCAAGTAAAAGGTCAATATCTGTATCATCGACTTTCGTATCGGATGCAATCGGACCATTGATCACACCAGGCATGGCAAATACGACGAAAGGAAGTATATAGGTAGTCCAGATGGTCCCTTGCTGGCGACCTTGTTCCTCGCCCTTTTCATTAGGTTTAATATCTTCACTGGGCATTACGACAGTTCCCTGCACATATTTGGTTTCCACTGGGTGAAGCGAGTGCGCCCAACCAAATTGAACAGGCCCAGTCTGGTGAAAGCTCTCCTTTTGGACGCTATAGACTGCGCCAAAAATGCGCATGTCATAGGCGTATTGAAGTAGAGTTTCACGGCTTGCGGATTTACCTGCTAGCCCCGCTCTCTCCATGATCTTCTTTGCAAGACTTTCGCGTCCGAGAAGTTTGCCTTCGTCTGTCCTTTCCTCGCGGCAAAAGATGAAAAATCGCTTGTTGGGTCCCCCGTCTGGATACTTCGCCAGGACATAATCCCGTACATCCCTCTTAATACTAACATCAGAAAGAGAAATCCTCCCATCTTCCTCTCCGAAGATCCTCCTGGCATCGCTCTCGTTCAACGGATCACGGTTCGGTATTCCATCTTTTACACTTTTTACAAATAAGATCTCCCCGCTATGTACGGCCATTTGCAACCTTCCTCCTCTCATTCTTGCGCCATCTCAGTCGACGGCACCCTATCGCTTCTTGCTAGAGCATAGCCCGACCAAAACGCCGCCATGAAAGCATCCTTCTGCTTTCTGGCGTCTTCCCGCCATCTGCTATATTGAGCCAGAACAATTCCCACACGCTGTCTAAAATCATCCGTCATGTGAATATCAATCCGTCTCGCATATTCCTCTAGCATAGCGAGGCCTCTCTTCCAGAGAACATCTGGAGTCAAACTGGTACCAAATGTCATCACGCGTTGCTTAAGGAAGTCTTTCCCGCGCTCGCCACTCTTTGTAGCCTGCCAGTATTGCCGGGAGAAAAGCCTTATTAAATGGCCGAATGCAAATCCCAATTCCTCAACGTCCTGAAATACCATTTCTGCTGGAGGTTGCTTCACCAGCATCTCTTCTAGCTCCTTCCAGTCCCTCACTTTAACACCACCCCCACTTTCCCCAACTTCATCTATGATATCTTCGTAATATAATCTCAGGAATTCCTTAAAGGTAAGGTAGAAGGTTACTTCACTACACATATCCCAATGGCTGTCTCCATCAGGGAGTCTGTGCGCTATCTCTGCCATCCGCAAGGCGCTACTTGCGATAAATCGCTCAGAGGATATAGGCCTTCTGTGCATCAAATCAGACAGGGTATTCCACAGGTAAGCGGCGCCAAAGGCCGTTGCTAGAAGATACGGTATCGATGTGAACCTTCGCTTTATGCCGGCCTCTTGTCCTTCAGAGATGTCTGTGTAGATCCATTTAGAAACGTCTAGGGCATATTTCCCAAGGGACCTGGAGAGTTTGATGAGTCTAGTCACCGTTGAGGGGACAACATCCTCTATTGTTGCCCTGATATGAATATCCCCCTTGTTGGGATTACCAGAGTAATAAATAACAGCCAATCGATAATCGTCGCGTCCCAGTTCTTCAGGAAGAATCCTCTCGAAACCCATTACCTCTTTGAGGTGGGTATCTAGCTTGTCCGACCGTCGCGAAGGAGAGAGCATCCAGTTGATCCCGTCAACAAACTCCCTCCTTGCCTCATCATCGAAAATCACGCTATCTAGAAGGGGAAGAGCATAAGCGCATCCATAGATGGCATCTGCCCTGCCTGCCCGAGCGTATTCTTTGCCTTGAGGGCTTGAGACCGGTGAAAAGAGCTCCTTAGTAAGCCAGGTCTCAATAGGAGAAGAAAGTTTCATGAAGATGTTTGCTCCATATGAAAGCGCGCCATAGCATTCCGGGCAGAGCGCAATGCCGTTGACCATATCCTCATCACGCCAGGTAACTGGCTGAGGACAGCTCCATGTTGGGAGAAACCAAGGCCATGCTTTATTGTAAGCTGAGACCACATGCCCGTGGTTATCACAGAAAAAGCACCGGGCATCCTCATCCAGCCGCTCTCCCCCGATTCCCCCTTCCTCCATCTTAGCTTCCCAGATAAGGTTAAGAATCTTGTCTAATCTGGCTACGATTTGTTTACCTGGATTGAGGATACTTATCCCGATATGGGCGAAACGGGAATTTCCTCGTACGACTTGATCGCTCAGGCCATATGGGCCTTCAGCGGAGATGATAGCCAAAACTAGTAGCCCGCCGCTCTTCTCCCTTTCATCTGGCGGAGCCAGCCTTATAGCCTTCTGGGTCTCTTCCGCAATAACATGCACCATTTGTTTGGGAAGATCAAGAGCAATTGTTCTGCTCAACCGGCCGCGAAGGAAAAACTCTATTCTCGTGACGTCATTGGAAAATATACTCAGATCCGCGTAATATATCGGATAGACCGCAACTGGGTATCGACCCTGTGAAGCTCTGCGATTACCGCCTTTTGCGAGGATAAACGGCACTCCTGATGCCCTGTCCAGATCCGGCACGAATACCTTTCTCTTGGATTTGCCTCCAATATCCTGATAGTCCCCAAATTGTTGAGCAGGCAAGGCCGCCACTCGGAAACCCGCAGAGGGAAGAGTATCTCCTCCGCCTGAACCGGGATCACCGGATATCTCCACGACGTAGACCCTTGAAAGAAAATTCTGGTCATTATCTGATAAGATATCAGTTACCTGCCGTATTACCTCACCGGGCGGAAGCCCACCCTCGATCATGGGCCTACCGAGTCTTATCAGTTCTTCTATGAGCACCCTATCACCCCCGGTCTCAGAAATGTATGGATGGTCCATAAAAAATCCGTTTCATCACAAGCCCACGCATTTTGCGCGTAGGGCAACCATCCTATTCCAGCTCTATGCACCCAAATCCCTGGCTGCCCTTGCTCCCGAGCCCTGCGTCGACGGCGGTCTGCAACAATGCGGAAGGGCCGGAAATTTCGAGGCGGCAAGAATAACCTTTGATTATGGTCCCATGATATGACAGCAAATTCATGCGTGGTTGCCTGAGTGTGCGTATAACCAATGTTTCAGGTGGAGCGTCGGATCTATAGACCAACTCATACTTCTTCCGGAGATTGTTGGATACCAGGTCGGCGAATTCTGCCTCACCAGGCTGAAAATAACATGTGTACTTCCGCCCATCCGCCCTATACATAGTGCTATATGCCACAATTGGAGATAGTGTATGTGCCCTTATCCTGTCTTGTTGGACAACGGGCTCACCCACCTCAACCCCTTCTACGTCGACTACGCGGGTCCCTAGCCTTACATGCCCATCCTTTATCATGCGCGTGAGGATTGAGGCGCAAAAAACCTTAATTGGCGAGGATATCACAAGCCTTATGGAATCCACGAACTGGATCTTGCCCACTTGACTATCCACCCTATAATTCCCCATAAGCCTTGAATAAGTGAAAAGCTTAAAGGACCTTTTCTCGTGGACAAAACCCATATCATGTATGAAGTCACCAATCTCCTCGTCAAGACTGGTATATATGGCCCCTTGGACAAGCTCATTGTAATGAATGGGCAATGTCAAAGGCTCACCTTTGACGCGAAGCGAAACTATAAGTCTCATCTCCCACCCTCTATTCCCACCAACATTAAAGCAACCAAGGCGCCTCTCAAGGCGCCTCTACTGATTGACTTTCATGAAGGCATCCCTTAGCGCCAATCACACCCCGTTCTCCTCAATAACACCCCTGTACCACAAGGCGCTCTTTTTGGGTATTCGCCTTTGCGTTGGATAATCGATATACACGATGCCAAATCTCTTGGAATATCCGTAGGCCCATTCAAAGTTGTCCATCAAGGACCAGGCGAAATACCCTGCGACTTTGACCCCGTCGCGAATTGCCTCATGAAGCTTGATAAAATGTTGCTTGAAATAATCGATACGCTGGTTGTCTTCTACCTCACCGGATTCATTCACTGTATCCTTGAAAGCCGCGCCATTCTCAGTGATATAGATGAGTGGCCCCCCGTATTCTTTGTGAATCCGGGTCAAGAGGTCGTAAAGCCCCTGAGGATAGATCTCCCAGCCCATCTCCGTCATATTTGTCTTCGGCTCCACCTGCGAAGCCATTAAAGGTCTATTGGCCTCTGATGCTTGGACCACCGTCCTTGTGTAATAGTTTACTCCCAGGAAATCTATAGGTGCAGCGATGACATCAAAATCATGGCTATCGATCTGTGGTAAATAACCAGCCCCCCCGAATACTTCCATTAGATCTTCGGGGTACCTTCCCTTAAAAATGGGATCCAAAAACCACCGATTGGAGAAGCCGTCATACCGGCGTGCCGCCTCTTTATCCGCTTCACTGCTGGATGCAGGGTAGACAGGGGTCAGATTTAAAGTGATACCTATCTTCGAATCTCCAAGCTTGAGGTCCCTAAAGATCTTAACAGCCTTACCATGTGACAGGAGGAGGTTATGCGCCGCCTTGACAGCGAGCGACAGATCTCTTATGCCAGGTGCATGGACTCCGATGCCGTATCCTAACACGGATACTACCCATGGCTCATTATGGGTTATCCACAAAGCCACACTATCCCCGAGCTTCTCGAACATATATGCAGCATAATCAGCATAGTATTCGGCGGTATCTCTCTGAGGCCACCCGCCTTTATCCTGCAATGCCTGGGGCAAATCCCAGTGGTAGAGAGTGGCAACCGGCTTAATGCCAGCATTCAAAAGGGCATCGACCAGCGATCGGTAAAAGTCTAGCCCTTTCTGATTAGGTCTCCCTCCCCCCGATGGGAAGATCCTGGGCCAGGAGATCGAAAACCTATAAGCCTTCAAACCAAGGTTACGCATAAGCTTCACATCATCCCGATAACGATGGTAATGATCGCACGCCACATCCCCGGTATCACCATTCAAGACTTTCCCAGGCGTGTGACTGAACCTATCCCATATAGACTCCCCTTTGCCATCCTCATCGAATGCTCCTTCCACCTGGTACGAAGCCGTAGCTGCTCCCCACAGAAATTCCTTTGGAAATAGGCGCTCCGCCATAGGTGACCTCCCCTTCCCTTATTGATTTACCGCCAGTCCCGCCCCTGTAGCCTCTCAAGGCCCGACCCTCTGGGCGGCCCAGGCATATATTCCAGACCACAGCCATCAATCTCAGATTTCGCTAGCTAATCCTGAAATCCTTCATTATTTATACATATGTCCATTTTGGAAAAGGCAACCGTCGCCATTTTCATTCCTCGTTGGCGGCAGTAGCTGACCGCCGGGGTGGACCACCCTAGAAACACGCCGTCGCCATTTTTGGCCTTCTGATAGCGCTAATGCAGTAGCATGGCTGTCTATCAAATGGGCACGCTTTCCCGATACCTGTATCAGGCGGTCGGCATATATGTGTTGACGCCATTTGAGATGGACTATATAATAGGATACCGTAGGGGGTATCCTCCACAACCCATATCAGATTAATCAAGTCCTGTTTCTGATGGATCTTTCTGATGGGCCTATAGATGGCTAAGTGCAAATTTAGAAATATGAACTGACCGTATGCGACGCGCCTGGTAACCGCGCCGGGAATGAGAAAATGTTCCAGGCCTGGGCGAGATTGATATGAGGTAACATAACCAGGTTATCTTTCAACTCTGAACTTGGCAATCTATATGGCATTCGCCCGATTGACCGGCGGGTTGGCCGTAGCGCTGTGGCGTAGATCAGGGGAGGTGAAGACAATGCCAATGTACGACATGCGCTGCAAGGATTGCGGCGAGAAGTTCGAGCTCTTCTGTTCATGGGAGAAGATGAAAGAATCGAAATGCCCTAAATGCGGCTCGAGCAATATCTCACAATCCTATACGGGGGTCGCTGTTCTCAAGGGTTCGGGAGGGAGTACCTCGTCCCCGCGAGCCACATCACGCAAATTTGGCTGAGCATCCTGTTAGTTTGCGAAGGGCAGGTTGCCCTTCCAGGAGTCGTGGCATAATAAGATCAAGAAAATGGGCCCCAATATATTGGACATGGCGCCTGTGCTTTTCCATGGCTATGATATAATAACAATGGGGGTAGATGGGCCCTGGTGGGTCTCCTGGGCTTCAAACCCAGTGTCGGGCGGAGTTACCGGCCGGGGTGGGTTCGATTCCCACATACTCCCGCCATTTTGTATACGGGCCTACTCAGATATGATGCCCAAAATACTCAAAGCGAGGCGCATATTCTCAAGTTATCCCATGTATACCGCCATATCATGTGGAAGGAGGTGAGCTCCGTCATGGCTGATTCCACGAATTTGCGTCTTACTCATCTTTCCTCGAAATCTGGTTGAGCAAGCAAACTGGGTCCTGGGGACCTGGCGCAAGTTTTGCGCCACATAAAGCAAGATGATTCTCGTTCTGATGGGGCTATTGATCCCAATCTGCTCGTAGGCTTTGAGACATCGGATGATGCAGGGATTTACAGATTATCTCCTGAATTAGCCATTGTGCAGACAGTGGATTTCTTTACGCCTATCGTAGATGATCCATATGCATTTGGGCAGATAGCGGCTGCAAACGCGCTCAGCGATATTTACGCCATGGGGGGCAAACCTCTTACCGCTATGAATATTGCTTGTTTCCCCTGTTCCCTCGGAATGGATGTTCTTGCTCGCATTCTCGAGGGAGGCAGGGACAAACTGTCGGAAGCCAGAGTTGCCCTCATCGGCGGTCATACCGTTACCGACAACGAGCCAAAGTACGGGCTGGCTGTAACAGGAACCATCGATCCATCAAAGATCGTAACCAATTCGTCGTCGAAACCAGGCGACCGCCTGATCCTGACAAAGCCGCTGGGCATGGGCATTCTCACCACCGCGTTCAAATTTGATAAAATCACAGAAGAGGAATTGCTGCCGGCCATTGAGACAATGTCCCGTCTGAACAAGGCTGCTTCAGAAGCCATGGTGGCAGTCGGGGTGAACGCTTGCACGGACGTCACTGGTTTCGGGCTTTTGGGGCACGCATGCGAAATGGCGCAGGCGAGCGGTGTGAGCTTCGTCATAAGAGCTGAAGAGGTCCCGATCTTGCCCCTTGTAGAAGGGCTTGCAGCGAGGGATATCCTGCCCGGCGGGGCAAGACAGAATGGAGCCTACTTCGGAGAGTGGGTAAGGCCGGAGGGCGAGGTTCCTGAGCATCTGGCGGCTGTATTCTTTGACCCTCAAACCTCGGGCGGGCTCCTTATCTCGGTGGCTCAAGATAAGACAGAGCAACTGCTCTCCCGTTTGCGTGCCGCCGGGGTCCACGAAGCTGCAGTCATAGGGGAGGTTCTTGAACAGGAGGAGGAGCGCCCATCGATACTGGTGGTACCATAAGACTTGATGACAAGATATCTCAATCTTCAGGGGACGAGCATGCTCGTTCCCTTCTCTCGCGTATTCCCCCGGTCGGCGCTATTCTTGAAGACCCATCTATCAAGAAGGTATCAGGCAATTTCAGCCATCAGGACCTCATCGCGTATATCCGGACCCTGCTAGATGACCTTCGCGCGAAGATCCTGCAGGATCAAGTCGCGGCAGGAATGACGAGGGAGGAAATGATTGAAGACATAGTCGTTCGCCTGCAAGCTGCGCTTGAGCGACATTCCATCCACAGACTTGGCCGCGTGATCAATGCCACAGGAATAGTGCTGCATACAAACCTCGGAAGGGCTCCCCTCCCCGAGCGCGCCATCAAGGCTGTCGAGGAAGCGGCACGGGGGTATTCTAACCTGGAATTCGACCTGGAATCCGGGGGCCGCGGTTCCAGGTATCAGAGAATTCGTTCACTCATAACGTCCCTGACGGGGGCCGAGTCCTCGCTGGTTGTCAACAATAACGCGGCAGCTGTATTCCTTTCCATAAATACATTGGCGGCAGGCAAAGAAGTAATAGTGTCCCGCGGCCAGCAAGTGGAGATCGGGGGAAGTTTTCGTATCCCAGACGTAATAAGGTCAAGCGGAGCCAGGATGGTGGAGGTAGGAACTACCAATAAAACGCGTCTTCAGGATTATGAATCAGCGATCACAGAAAATACCGCCATCCTGCTCAAGGTTCACACGAGCAACTTCAAATTGATCGGATTCACAAGCGAGGTTCCGCTCAAGGATATGGTGGAATTGGCCCGGCAGCGCGGCCTCATCGCTATGGAAGACCTCGGAAGTGGCACCCTGCTGGACCTCGCATCCCTGGGCCTCCCTTACGAGCCCACTGTTAGGGATAGTCTGAAGGCCGGTGTAGACATCGTAACTTTCAGCGGGGATAAGCTGCTCGGCGGTCCACAGGCAGGCATCATCATCGGCAGAAAAGACTTGGTGGATCGAATCGCGAGGAATCCACTAATGAGAGCGCTGAGGGTAGACAAGATGACCCTGGCGGCTCTCGAAGAGGTGCTGAGGATATACCATGGCAGAGAAGAAGACATCATTTCCGAGATCCCTGCTCTGCGGTTTCTGTCGCGAAGCCCGGAAGATCTCGAATTAGAGGCCCAGGGCCTTGCGAGGCGCATTTCCCAGATATTGAAAGAAGATTGGATCGTTCAGATAGTGGATGATCCATGTGAAGCAGGAGGTGGATCGCTCCCCGGAGCACAGCTGCCAGGGAAGGCTGTTGCCATTGCGCGGCATGGTCCCAGCTCTTCACCAACAAAAAATCCAGAGGCGAATCTATCCAAAGACCCAGGGGCGAACCTATCCAGAGACCGAGGTGCGGACCTATCCGTCGAAGACCTCCATGCAATGCTCCGTCTGTCATCGCCTCCTGTGATTTCCCGGCTTCATGGAGGCCAGCTTCTTCTCAATGTGAGGACACTATTTCCGGAAGATCCTCAGGATATAGTGACGGCATTGTCCCGCATCGTTGGGGGCGATAAGGATTGAAGCATATAGTCATTGGAACAGCCGGGCATGTGGATCATGGCAAGACCAGCCTCACACGGGCCCTCACAGGCATAGACACTGATAGACTCGAGGAAGAAAAAAGGCGGGGGATGACAATCGATCTTGGATTTGCTCCTCTTCGCCTTCCAAGCGGGATGACAGTCTCAATAATTGATGTGCCAGGCCACGAGCGCTTCGTGAAGAACATGGTAGCCGGGGCCACCACCATCGATATGGCTCTCTTGGTGATCTCAGCAGACGAGGGAATCATGGAGCAAACGAGAGAACATGTGGAAATCCTTTCTCTTCTCGGAATTAATGCAGGAATTGTGGCGGTAACAAAAGTGGATCTGGTAGATGAAGGGTTTTTGATGTTGGTGTTGGAAGATGTAGAAAGCTATCTAAAAACTACTCCTTTCGCAGGCGCGAAGGTTATACCAGTATCCACGGTCACGGGAGAAGGCATAGATGATCTTGTTTCAGAGATCGACCGGTTGGCAATGGCTCTGTCTGAACAGGAATCTTCTACATTTTTCCGGCTCCCCGTAGATCGCGTATTCACGGTCGTAGGGCATGGCACCGTCATTACTGGGACGGTCATAGGGGGAGAAATCCACGAGGGAGAAATGGTAGAACTGGTCCCACAGAAGAAGGTCGCCAGAATCCGGGGGATTCAAGTCCATGATCAAAAGGTCGATCACGCGTCGGCGGGGGATCGCGCGGCGCTCAACCTTTCCGGAATCGACAAAAACGACATCAATCGTGGAGATGTAGCGGTGAGGCCAGGCACACTTCCGGCATCATCGATAGCTGATGCATGGCTCACGGCACTAAGTGGCCAACAGGATATATCACACGGCCAACGGGTGCGCGTCCATATAGGAACCGCAGAGGTGATGGCCAGGCTTCGCGTAATAGGCGCAGAGAGCATAGAGGCCGGTTTTGGGCGCTATGTCCAGATAAGATTTGAGGCTCCTGTGGCCATTGCCAGGGGAGACAGATTCATAGTGCGTTCCTACTCGCCCATACGGACCATCGGCGGCGGAAGAATCCTCATGCACAATGTCCGTGGCCGGTCGCGCTTTGCTGAAAAGGAGCTCGATGAATTGGCTATAGAGGATAAAGGATCTGACGAAGATCTAGTAGGACTTCTTGTTGCTGAAAGGCCCTGTTCAATAAAGGATCTGGCAACCAGGCTCACGATGCCTCCTGAACGTGTGGGCGAACTTGCGAGAAAGATGGCGCCGGAGAGGGTAAGAATCTTGCCGAGAATCGATACTTCACCCCAGGTGGAAAGAGATGCGCTCCCCCCGGATACCAGGATCGTTTCTACCGCGGTCTGCGATTCTCTCCTCCGGCAGATTATGGCGATGCTCAAGATTTACTATAAGAAATTCCCATATCGTGTAGGAATGCCGAAAGACGACATCCGACCGGACCTAGCTCCTGATTGGGAAGATTCCGACTTTGACACCCTCCTCAATCTGTTTATCTCTGATGGCATCCTCGCGAAAAAAGGGAACCTGATATCGGACCCAGGAATGGACAGAGAAGATGCTATCCTGAAAAGGCCTGAAGTTTCGACCATGGAGGAGATCTATCGAAAGGAAGGGCTCAATACAAAGAAACCGACCGAAGTCATCTTGAATCTATCAATGGATTCCGATCAGGCTCTGGAGATCCTGAGATTTCTCGTGGAAACAGGCAGGCTCATCAAAATTTCCGAGGATGTGGTTCTTCACCAGACCGTGGTTGAGGACGCAAAAAGCGCGCTAATGGAAAAACTAAAGGATGGTGGGGAGCTCACCGCCGGGCAGGCTAAGAACGTACTAGGGACCAACAGAAGGATCATCATACCTCTTCTTGAATACTTCGATAGGCTTGGAATCACAAAACGTATTGGAGATGTTCGCCGCCTGGCTGACCGGAATACCTAAACTCGAACTCGTCCTCTTGACATAATGAGCTGTCGGAAGAGATAATACCCGTAGGGGGTATAGAGCTCCAAAAGATATTGCATTGAAAGTGAGGTGTCATGCCGCTTCTTCATGATCCGGCTGCCGCCCGATCATGAAGCGCCCTACAACGGCAGCAGAATGATCAATGTCACAGATAAGGCTCTTGAGGCTTTAAAGAATGAATTCTCAAAGAAAACCAATGGCAAGAATTATGTGGTCAGGCTCTACATCGCAGGGATGGGTTGAGGGGGTCCACGCTACGCACTGACTCTGGATGAGTCAGCGAAACCGGATGATATCGCCTATGAGCATAGTGGAGTCAAATTCGTGATGGACCCGCGCTCTGCGCGCTATTTGGAAAATGCAACCGTTGACTATCGCTCAGGATGGTTCGGCGGCGGATTTGTCATAAAAGGCCCGAACACTTCGACCTGTTAGCCTGTCAGCAGGTAGTTTGTTGTAGCTATGGCAGTGATAGTGGATATGTCTTCAGCCGATGGCCAGCATGATCCTGGATATGCTCGATGCCGTTAAGGTGCAAAAGGTGAGAGAGAAGGGAAAATTGGATTGTCTGGATTCACCAGGCATTCTCGTGTCCTGTGCTGCGTCGGAGAGATACCGCAATTGCCATCTGGAGGCGATTACCTCTCAAGCTGGTAGAGGAGGATGAGATCATGATCAAGCCCCAGGTGTTGCCAGTTGAGGAAATGGTCTCAGAAGAAGAATTTACCGATCGAGTGGAGATACTTAGGGAATTGGAGGACTGGTACCGCAACATAAAGCGCAGGATCTCCAGCAGCTTGGCCATTATCTCCCCGCGCCGTATGGGCAAAACTGCTGTGCTGGACAGGCTGGTCAATACGGTCTTTTTCAAGGATTACGATGTTGCTCCCTTCTATTTCAAGATGAAACGGGAAGAAACCACGCTGCGGAGGTTTCTCCTAGAATACTACACAACGTTTTTCAGACAATACATAGCATACATATTGAAAGATCCCGCGCTGTATGGGGATTGGGGAATAAACCTGAGGGACCTGCTTGACCTGAAAACAAGCAATGAAAAGGTGCAATATGTCCAAAGAAGACATCTAGCCAGGTTCGTTGAAAGGTATGAGCGGAACGGCTGGCAGGATGCCCGCAATCACTGGGAAGACATGATCGCCACCCCCGAGTTTCTTGGAGTGATGCTCGGAGTCCATGTGGCCATTATCATCGACGAGTTCCAGGACATGAAGTCCTACATTTACGACATTGATGTTATACCAGAGGATCCTACAAGGAAGCCTATGGCTACCGACCTCACTGCTACATACGACCGCCAGTCCCAAAGCAGGCGCGCTCCCATGCTAGTCTCAGGTTCTGCTGTGACCATGATTTTCCGCACAGTCATGGGAGGTCCCCTTGGTGGACGATTCGGTTTCAAGTATCTCAAGCCTATGTCAATCGAGGACGGCGCCACCTTAATTAAGAAACTCCTCAGGATGCGCGGTTCCGATATCACAGATGGGTTGGCCATATACCTGAGTTCCCAGGTGAATGGCCACCCATACTACGTCTACTGCTGCGCCGAGTCCGATTGTCCGAATAAGGACTTCACCACAAGGGAAGGTATCGACAGGATCATCGAATATGAGGTCACAAGGGGCAAGATCTTTGGCTTCTGGGAGATCCACTTTGCAGAGAATCGAAGGTACATAAACCAGGACAATAACATAGAGCTGGGGAAGAAGATTATCTACTACTTCACCAAGTACAACAACGCTCCTGTGGATATAGAAGAGATAGCAAGCAAACTCAAGGTGAGCAGGTATGCGGTGGAGGAGAAGATAGAGAAGCTCTACCAGGCAGATCTGGTGTACCGGAGTGATTTTAAGTATTACACCTTCAATGACATCATGCTCATGCGCTATATTCAGCACCGGTATGAGAATGAGGTGAAGGATGTTGAGAAGGTCGACCTTCAGCAGCAAGGGCAATTCAACTATGTTAAAGGCAAGTTTCTCGAGATGGTGGTCCAAAACATAATGTCCAGGTTTAACAACGAGGAGCTGGATGTGAGACTCTTTGGCCGTCCCGGAGAGGTGATCAAAGCTCCTCTCTTCAGGGCACGTGGGGACATGGTTGTGAAGCTGCCCAACTCTGGGGAATACCAAGTTGATGCAT
>JABLXA010000033.1 GCA_013178415.1 Bacillota bacterium
AAAGGCGGCCAGGGCTCCACGGGTGGCCGTTTGCCATGCTTAAATTTCGCACCATGACTGATGCCCGGGATAAGCAGGGGAATCTTCTCCCTGACGAAGATCGCCTTACTCGTTTAGGCGGGTTCCTGCGCAGCACCAGCTTGGATGAATTGCCCGAGCTTTTCAACGTCTTGCGGGGCGATATGAGCCTGGTCGGCCCAAGACCGCTCTTGATGGAATACCTTGATCGTTACACACCCGAACAGGCGCGGCGGCACGAAGCTAAACCCGGCATCACCGGCTGGGCGCAGGTTAACGGACGGAATGCCCTGACGTGGGAGGAAAAATTTCAGCTGGATGTCTGGTATGTCGACAACTGGAGCCTCCGATAAAAACGAAATGTATCTCAACATTAGGACCAGTTCGGAAGGTCCTCAAATGGTCATTAAGGTGCATAGACCATCCCCCTTCCTTAAATCCCCGTTTCCTCCCAGCCCTCACTAAAGGACTGAGTATTGTAAACGACATTCATATACGGGGGGTTGGCTCCCATATATTGGTATGATCGATGTATCATATCGCATATCAATTCGCTACTTCTGTCCCTTACTCCCTAAAAGCTCTCCTGTTTCCTCAATCAGCCTTCCCAGATGCGTAACGAGCCAACTATTGTCCGCTGACGTCACCATCGCCAATGCAGCTTCTAGCTCCTCCAGGGCTATGACCCCCTCTCGGATGGCTGCCTCAAGAAGCTGGGGCGTTTGTAGATACCGATTGCGGCCTAGCAGGCGCAGCGCCTCCTGTTTTGTCCGGCCTCTTTCGTAGGTGGCAAAAGCCCAGCCGCGATGGGATGCCACGGCCAAACAGGCTGCCTCTCCGTCGGCCAAGACCGTCCGGAGATTTACATAATCTTGCAGTTCATCGATGCCCTCGACATGTGTTTCGTGTAAGGCACCCCGTCGCAGCTGCTCTTCCAGGACTGTTCACTGGTTCGGGTGTGTGATCTCCTACGTCACATTTTCTACTACCCAGAACCGGAATACCATGGTGTCTAGCACATGAGCGAAACATTCCAGTTCAATCAAGTCGATGATAACATTGGCATCAATGAGCACATCCACACCTAACCCTCGCTTTCGGGACCTAAAGGCTCCGATGACACCTCGATCTTCTCCAGCATTGGTTGGAGCTCATCTAGATCAAACCCCGCCAAACGCGCGAGCTCGCGGAATTTCCCACGGGAGATGATCTCGAGTCGGAGCGCCTCCAGAGCCAGATGCAGGATTCGCCGGCGGGCAAGGCGCAGCTTGGCTGGGATAGCAGATCGTCCCTTATCGATATGATCCGTGTCCGCTTCCTGGATCTTATGGCTATTTTCAATATCCATATTCATGCCAAGGATGCGGGATAGTGCCCGGCCAGATCCATCTTGCTCGGCAGCCAGAAGATTATCCCGCTCTTTCTCAGTGATTAGTTTAAGGTTAAAGAGTCGCCAAATCATAGCCAATCGGCTTACGCTAAAGTGGTTAGTCAATAGACATACATGCCAGAGTCCGATCCCCGATGTTTCTGCTCCAAGGCGTCCCTCCACAAACAGGACATCGCCTTCCGGAGGAACGACGGCCTCTCGGGGTCTGGAAGGAAGCCCTTTATTTAGTCGTAGCAGGTAATCGCGGATGCCATCCTCGGGCATGAGAAAGGCCGCAGCGAATGCGTTTGCGCGGACCTCGCGCAATTCGTCGCTTTCCTCCTGGCGGCTGACAATGCCCTGCCGGTCGTGATCCATCAGGGCATGGCAGTACTCATGGGTGAGGGAGAAGCGGCGCCGTTCAGCAGCATGGCTGACATTAACCCCGCAAACGACGCTCCCGTTAAGGCGAATTGTAAAGCCGGAGAGTTGATCAGGCAATTCCAATTCCAGGACAGTGATGCCCTGATTTTCCATGAGGTCTCCCATGTCGTCCACGGGCGCGGAGCCCAGCTCCAGGCGCTGCCGCTCCTGGTGTGCCAGGTGTTTTCCCTGCTCCACTGCCTCCCACCGTCCTCGAAGAGAGATAGTGGAGAATCGCGGAAGAATCGCTGTCACCCGTTCAACCCCGAGTAGATGCTCAAGGTTATCGATCTCCCGGGCCAGTGCAATTCCCTGGCGGATTGCCTCTTTAGTCTCTTCCTGGTCAGTCGTCTCAGGCAATGCACGCAAGAGCACCGAGACCCCATCTGCTGCAAATTCCGAGTCGAAAAAATCACTTGGCGAACGGCCATAAAGGTAAGCCAGGCGTGCCAGCTCCAACCCGGACACTTTTCGCTTCCCTGTCTCTATCAATGCAATAGCCGAGCGCGCAAGTCCGAGGAATTGCGCTGCCTCCTCCTGCGTTAAGCCCGTGCGTTCCCGAGCCTCCTTAAGCCGTGCAGCAAGGTCTTTAGACGTCAACATAAAAATCCCTCCATTCCGAGTATAAAATATGAACACTATAATGTCAATATGGGGATTCCATGTTTTAAATTAGTGCGAATTGCTGGTCTACCTCTTTTCGTGCATATGAATGGACAAGGATAATCGTGATACGAGTCGAATACCGTACGTGAGTGTATGCGGCTGAGCGGCAAAATCGCTGAGGGAATGGATCCATCGTTGTTCTCGGGTTAAGAGAACGACACAAAGGCTAGGCATTGTGGTCATGGAACGATTGGGAATCGACACGGCCACCACATTCGACCAGTATTTCCGGCAGTATAGGTTTAAGGTTCCGGAAGTGACACTATCCTGAGGACCAATTCCTCCACCGCCGCGGCCACTTCCGCGCGGGATTTACTCCTCCATAGGCGCAAGAGCCCATCCAGGTAGGTCATGACTGGCCCGCGGCGCAGCCGCGTGTGGGCAAATTGGTTGCTGTAGCTGCGGAGGCAGCCGTAGCAGCTGTCGTTATAGCCACACCCGCACCGGCCGCTGACGCGTTGCAGGGCAGCCTCCACGGCGCTTCGCATGGCCTCCTCGTCTTCGAGGCGTGCCACCAGACCTGCCCCACCGGGCACATTATCATAAAGGACGATCGGCGGGATATCAGTTCCTTCCGCATATCCTACGGTTGTGCTAATGTCTGTGGATGGAACCTCAAGCACTTCGCTGACACCGCCAACTAAGGCGTAGGCCAGTGAATAGCCGAACCAGAGCATCTCCTCTTCCTGCACTTCTTGCAACGGAGGTCTGCTCAGGAATCTCATCAACAGAACATCTGTCGTAAATTCATGTCCCAGCATATAAAGCTCAAGTTTTCCCGCGCATGGACGCCCAAGTGGTGTCTTGTGCTCGCTAGGCCGTGTCTGGAAGCCCGCGCCGCATTGTGGGCAAATATAGAATCCGTTGCCGCGCTTCCCTTCACAGATGATCCCCATCTGCCCGGGAGAAGTCCTGGTCACCTGAATGACCGGGGCCTGGTCAGGCATTCCAATAGTCTCCTGGTGGGAATCGAGGAGTTGGATGAAAAATGGGCGTGTGCTGAACACCCTCTCGGGGCGTCTCTTGGGTTCCTGTGGGCCCTCCCGGCTTGTGATAAAACCGAACTGAGGAATGATATATTTCCGCCCCGATGTCATGTGATCGCAACACCGCTCCATCGGCGGAACCTCGCCGGGATGCCAAATATCAAAACGGTTGTGTTTTGTGCACTTCCCGTAGTAATGAATATCCCAGCTTCGCTCGGTCACCTTTTTTAAGCCATACGAAACCCAGAGCTTTTTATCAGCTACTACTTTACTAGATGGGGCGAACTCAGCGATGGCGAGGCCGAGATCCCGCTGAAGCTGCACCCCTTGAACATTGAATGTCATGGTTTGGGTATCAAGGCTCACCACATCAACGGGAAAGCCATATTTCGGAATGACAGCTTTTCTCGATAAGAAAGAGAGGACGTCTTCGTTCTCGAGAGTTAATGCCCGGTCCTTGGCCCACTTAGCGTCCAAGTATCTTTTCCGCCGAGTAAATTCCTCCTCGGCTTCCCGGACTCGCCGGTAATCGTCGGCCAGCTCCAGTTCGGCCTGTGCAAGGCGGCTGCCTTGTTCCATCCCCGGCTGATCCCCGGCCTGCCCTGCAACATATTCGATCCACCGCCCATCGGACAATCCCATGATTTCATGCGCTTCCGGAGGTATCCCGGCGCGAAGAGCTGCCTCTACTTCTTCCCTGCGGGAATATAGAAAAGTCTTAAGGTCAGCGGTAATGCGCGGCTGCGCAAGGTCTTGAAGAAAACTCCTTACAAAGCCAAATCTATCCTTGTTTGAGCGGAAGAAGTAGGAAAGAGCCACCGCGGTCATATGCCGGGCAAGGATTTTAGGATTGACCAGTTTAATGGCAAAAGGTTTGGTGGTGCCACATAGCATTCGTTCGGGTTCTGCAAAATGATAGAGGTCATGAGGTGAGCGCCGGCAGTACGTGACGGCAAACCCTGGATGACCCGGCCTGCGCCCCGCCCGACCAATGCGTTGCGCATAGTTAAAGGCTTCTGGAGGGACATTTCTCAAAAAGACGGTGTCTAGGTTCCCCAGGTCTACGCCTAACTCAAACGTGGTAGAACAACTGAGGACATGGATACGCCCTTCCTTAAAGTCCTGCTGAAACTCGCGGGCCCTTTGATGCGTAAGCTGGGCCGTGTGCTCTTCTACCCGTAATCTCCCTGGAAGGGTATCCAGGTAAAGAATTCTGTAATGATTGGAGTCTAAGTCACCTTTCCGCGCCGTTGCCAGGTGGCCCGGGCAGGCGGGTCTGCAGCAGAGGCCAAATACAGAGGTTTGCTGGAGGAGTCCGCATGTATCGCACTGAAGGAGTTCCTCATCATTTGTGACCGCCACAAATCGCCACCAGCCAGGATTAAGTCGGGCGGCATCATTGGAAAAGAGCAAAAGGCGGTTTTGTGCCCGTATGTTGGATGGAGCGGACCTGATCGCCTGCCAGATCTCCTGCAGGGTGAGCACGGCATATTTCTGGGCATCTTCTTCCCCCATTCCTCGAAAGGCCAGCAGTTTTGCGAGAAGCCGCGCCCGGCTGCTATTTGGTCCATCCCATGCTTTTATGCCTGCTTGCCCTCGTGAAGGGCCCGTTCGAAAAGCGATCTGAGGGGATAAATCGAGATCATCCCATGACAATGTGATTGGATCTCCTGTGGTTAGCTCCACTGCCCGCCCTTTTCGCATGGAGTTCAGTAGCGCCAGCATAAGGTACCGGGCTTCGGATTCATTTAGCCGCCAGGGGTCTTGCAGAAGTATGTCCGGAACTTTAATCCAGTTGGGCCACTGCACGGTCCAAAAGCCCAGACCTAGGCCTTCTAGAGATATCCGACGCTGATCGGTCATGAATTCGCGGTAGATGGCGTTCCACGCCTCGCGCGTCAGATCCAGCTGGCTGGCCTCAGGAGGAACCAGGTCGAGTTCCCTTACGGCGCTGCGAAGCTCTGAGGCCAGATCATGTAAGGATACACCCTCAGGCGAAACCTGACTGAGCTTCCTGGCTGTGGTGAGGATCAGGCGCCGGTAAAGGACATCCTGGTAAGTCCGGTCTAGATACCATGCGAAAAATGCCGCATCCTGGCGCCCATCGGCGAAGGCCAGGATCTTTCTTCGGTTTTTCGGCAGACGGGAATACAGCATTGTGGCGATCACAGCGTTCGGTCCATCGGCGCCATGGACCACCTCTTTTACTGGATCTGCGCCCTGATACCCGCAGGTGCTGCAGCGTGACAGCTGGTCTTCATTTGTTTCCGAAGGACGTTGCCGTATAAGCTCCAGTGTGGTTCCATGCTTACAGACGGGGGGCAGCCCATCCATCCAGATGGCCCCGCAGCGTATACATAGGTGGAAAACCTGTCCGGTTCCGGCATCGTGGCCGGCTTTTGTTTCATCATCGTCTTCGCTTTCATCCAGATCCTCACCGTCCAGTGGTTTGAAAAAAGTTACGCCAAAGTCCTGGCTTCCTAAGTCTCGAACGGCCTCCTTCAGATGCCCGCTGCGGGAACCGCCTTCGATCCTGCCCACGAGATAATGCTGTCCACATTCGCGGCATAGCGCGATCTCGAAGCTGGCAGCATCTGCCGCATCTCTACGACTGAGCGATACGGACGGACCCGGAAGATATGAAACAAAGGCCCCCTCCAGGGAACGCAAAAATAGATGATATCGGGAAGATAGCAGGGGAGGCCGTAGCTTCGGGTCGGTCACCCGTGCATGCGGATCGCGCGCCAGGGAGAGCGCCAGGATCAGTGTTTCCAGCGCTTCTAGCCGCCGGCCTTCCGCTATGTCGGGGAACACATGATCTGCCAGATCCCTGGCCTGGCATGGCCGATCCAGAATCAATCTTCTTAACAGAGTAGCCCGGCGATCTTCGCACAGGATGGCCCCTGCCATAATCTCTGCTGTGTCTTCCCCTGAAGGGATGCTTCCACCCAGTCGGTTTGCCAATGCAACCAGCGCATCGCTCCTTGATCCCCTTGAACTGCGGGGGGACTGCAACGCCTGCGCGATAAGTTCATAGTCCGTATCTGTGAGCCGGTAGCGCCCCACCTCGGGCAGGGATTCCCTTTCTCCAAGAACAACGTCGTCCGGCTCAAAAGGTTCTCCGCCAAAAAGCGCCGAAGCAAAGTTGCAGACTGCTGATCGGTCTTTTTCGCCCCCGAGTAATGTTGCGCTGGTTGCAATGCATTGCAGGCGCGCCTGACGTCCGCCTTCGCGCAGCCTTTGCTGTAACCTACGCAGGAGCATGGCCATCTCAATTCCGCGGGTTCCTCGGTACTGATGAGCTTCATCCAGAATCAAGAAATTCCACCACCGTGAATTACCCTCATCAAAAAGAGGGCTGTCGTCGGGCCGGATCAGCAGGTATTCGAGCATGGAATAATTGGTCAGCAGAATGTGGGGAGGAGATGCCCTCATTTCCGACCTGTACACTAACTCACCGGGCAGACGGTCCTGTAGATGTTCCTCGGCGTGTCGCCTCTCATCCATCTCGTCCTCAGGCGTCTCCCCAATATACTGGCCAAATGTAAACCGGAAGTCTGAACCGTTCTCCTCGAGTCGACGAGAAATCTCGCCCAGGCGGTCTCGCTGATCATTAGTCAATGCATTCATTGGGTATAGAATCAGTGCGCGGACCCCCGGGCCCAGCTTGCTTGCGCGAAATTGGCTGTATAGATGAAAAAGAATGGGCAAGAGGAATGATTCTGTCTTGCCGCTGCCAGTGCCTGTAGCCACCACTACGTTTCGTCCCATGGCGGACTTTCGGATCGCGTCCTCCTGGTGTTTATAAAGAGGGCGATCTCCTTCAATGGCTGCCAGGAACCCTTGGTCGGGACTCAGCCCAAGTTCAGCGCAAAGCTGTCTGGGGGTGCTGCCGCGAACGAACGCGGGCGAAGCCTCAAGAAAGGGGCCCTTCACCAGTTCTTCCGATTCAAGGGCACGCGCGAAAGAGTCCCGCAAGGCCCGGTCGCGAAAATAGAAGGTCGTATGAAGATACTGGCGGTATCGCTCAGAGATATACTTGCTCAATGCCAGAAGCCCAAGTTGAGACTCTTTCATCACGTTTTCCTCCTTGTGTAACTAACTGGGCTGGGCCATCCATCAGTCTTCCGAGACCCACTGCCCGCTGGCGTCTCGGTATTCGCCCTGCCATTTGGGGCAGTAATAACTGGCTCTTTCGCGTTCAAACTGCGCCTGCTGTATGGACTGTGGGATTCCCCATTGCTTACGGCTGCAATAGTAAAATATCATATAACGTCTGGCAAAGTCGCACGTAGAACAGGTCTTGTGGTACTCGGGATCGTCGGCGCAAACCGGCGTGAGTTCCGGCTCGTCCACGCGTTCCTCGTGCTCCGCACGTTTTGGCTCTCCCGCGCCTTCTGTGTGTTTCGCGTGTCCCGGAGTGTCCGGCGCATAAATTCCTATGCTGCCGGCGGCCAGCTCGCCGCCGTCGCGGCTGACTAGCCAGATCTGTAATTGACAGTGTCGGTCGTTGAGGATCTCTTCCGAGTCGGCGAATTCTCTAAGCGGAATCTCCACATACCTATGCTTTCTTAGGTTATAGGATCGCCTCTTGTCTCCGCTGAATCCAGCCTGCACCTGCTGAACCTGGCCGGCCATTGGCGGGACACGCACCCAGAGAGCTTCTTGGGATGCGGGATGGAACCATGACTTCTCAAATCGTATGACCTGGTCAGTCCAGTCCGAATCAGCCGGTATCTGGCCACAAAGGCCTGCCGCCCACCAAACCCTTTCCAGAGTAATTCTTATTGGCACCGGCTCGCCCTGCTGGCTGCAAAGGCGCCATTCTTCGGTTATATCATATTGCGGAATCGCCGGTAGTTCGGCGATGGTTGTGTTTCTATCATGCCTCAGAGACGGCCGATTGCCCTGCCTGGCGCCGGCCCACTCGATGCGGCTACCAGGCTCTATGTCGAAACAAATGGTCACCGCGGGGTGACCGTCCGTCCCGGGAAATATCGGGACTGGATCCGGCATAATGCGGACCTGTCTAAGACCGGGGGCATACCGGAAAGCCAGGCGTGCAAGCTCGTTCTGGCATATATCATAAACGACTGTCCAGAAACACCCTCCCATCCCTTCGAGGGGCAATTGCACCCCCTCGCTGAGCCAGCGCCGGGAGACTGGGAGCTGTCGGCCGCCGGGCGCGATCTCGGCAAAGCTGGCCAGGGCCAGAGCGCCCTCGTCCAGACAACGCAACGAAGGTGGGGCGGCTACGAACAGTGGCCCCATCTCGTGGTCACGGTCCCAGCTCGGTCGGGAGCCCAAAAGCTCGAAATTCTGTGGCTCGGTGCCCGCTAAAGTAACCGTTTGCCCGGATGGTTTCCGAAAAGTGATGTTCTTTCTATCTTGATCTAGGTTGAAAAAGTAAGCCATAAATCCCGGAATTGAGCATGGTTCTTTCCCGGCAAATTGGATGGCATCTTCCTCATCCACCCGCCACTCGCCAGGGGCAATAACTGTAAGCTTGCTTGCCCTTCCGATCTTTTGGCATAGCGGCAACGGCTTCGCTTGGCCGTCCCATCCCCAAAAAATGTAACAGGGTTCACCAGCCTGGCGGAAGGATCTGATGTCAAGATTGGCTTCCTTGCCTTCCCCCCAGCGAATGACGACGGTTCCATCCAAGTGCGGGATCGGCCAGCATCCGAAGCGGCCGGGTGATTCTGCTAATTTCCGTTCATCATGGTCAACTCTCAGCGCCGGATCAGCTAGCAAGCGATCGGGAATCCGCACCCCCACAAGCCATTCACCGCTTTGTTTCCAACTTACAAAGCGAGGCCGCGGGGCTCGGTCCGCCTCCAGAGAACATAATTCGTGGCCTCCATCGGACCACCATTTCTTAAACGCGTCCCAAATCCGTTTATACCGGTAAGAATCCGGCCATCGATCAGGGAGTTCTGGCTGGCCGGCGCGGCAGGACGAGTCCAGTAACTCCACGGTATGCAAGATAAAATCCTCCGCCATATGGCCGCCATATTGCAGGAACCTGCGGATAGGTTTGTCGACCCACATTGCTGGGGCTAACTGGTCGGTTTGAAGCATCTTAGCGCGTTTATCTTCCAGCCGGCGTAATTCCTCTTCAAGGCGGCTTTTCTCCTGTAATGCCTCATCGGGATCTAACTGTCTGTTGGGCTGATAACTGGGCGTTTCTTCAATCTCATGCCATTCACGCTGGAGGGCTTCATAAATCTCATTTACTTGGCGCATTTGTTCTTTTTCCAATCCAGGGTCTTCGCCATTCAGGCCGGGCGAACCGGCGTTTAGACCGGGTATATTTGTCTGTGCTAGCAGGAGATCTCTCCGCCGCCTTTTCTGCTGTAAAAGCCCCATCAGGCTTTCAATCTCTTGCTCCAGTTGGCCGGCTTCTGCCGCCGCCTTCTGCGCACCCTCATACCGTGCCCTGGCAGTAGCGATCATTCGGCCCTCATCCTCCAGGACCTGTTTGTGAATCATCAACTCGACAAGTGCTCCGTGTGCCGTTTCAAAAAGTCCAGCCGCCTTCTGCCATTGCCCACTTTTGAAGAGTTTTCGCGCCCCTGGGAAAGCCTCCAGTTCCAAGTCGATCTCCCGGCTTAAAGCGTTCTCCTTGCGGGCTAACGACCGCCCATGCAAAAACGTTCCCGCCAGTAAAAAGCGCCCACAATTATTAGAGGAACTCCGCTGTAATGGGCAGCGGTCGCCGAACCCTTGGGAAGCTTACCTAGCCATGAAAGCCAACCTGGCAATGAGGCCCCACTCGGCCATAAGAGTTCGCCTGGCCATGATATTATCAATATCGCGCCGGCAGCAGCCGCGAAAGCGCCCATCAGACTCAGGAATGCGCGCCATGGCCGCGTGCGCCGTTGCGATTTCTGGAGCACTTCAATGGCTTCTCTCCATCCTTTTATTCTTGCAGTTGCTATATCCGGAGTCCAGGAGGCCAGGGCGAAAGAGAATTCTTCTCGCCAATCGGTTTCAAAAAGAGCTTTGCCAGCATCGCGGAGTCGATTCGCAACTGCCGACCCTTGTTCCTGCAGCTCCTCGAAACGCTTCTCCATGGCGGTCAGAGCTGGCTTAGAGTCCTGCGACTCCCCTGAGCATTTCTCTATAATGGCCTTGGCCGATTGAGGTGGCGCATGGCTTTCACGGCGTGCCAGTATAGCCTCATCGCCGGTCGAATAAGCCTCCTGACGGTTCTTTGCCTCTACCAGCTGTTCCATAAGCCCAGCACGTTTTGTAGCGAGGTTCTTAATTTGCTTTTGCAGGTCCAGGGCTGTGCTCAGGGTTTCAAGCAAAGGCTGGAGAGCAGCCATTCGGGCCTGAAGATGGATATATTCATCTAAACGCTTGATATCCCGTTTACGCTGGTCGATTAGGCGGGATAGCCTATCTATCTCTGTTTGAATGTTTCCTGCGCCTTCCCAGCAGGCGCGCAATTCCTCCAGTTTCTTGAGGATGCTAGAATCCTCAGTTATACCCTTTGCGACAAAAACGCTCCAGGCTATATTTTGGAAATACTCAGGTAAACAGCTTTCAGGGATGCCGCCATGAAGGAGGATAGGTGTTACGTACTTGAAACTGTGTGTGTCATCCAGCCCGGTTAGCGAAAACCGGCCTACTACAGAAAGAAAGGCCTCTCCCCAGTCTGTTTCGCAGTGCCTGTCCCTTTCCCCTGTTGCGTTGTGAACGGCAGTCCAGAAATCTCCCTCCTGATAGCCGCGGAGCCCCTGCCAAACAAGAAAAAGGGCCAGACTCACAGGAAACTGGCGCGATAGCATGTCCCTAAATGACGCGACGCCGCGATCGACATAGCCGGGTGCGGCATCGCCATATGCATAGACGGAGGCGGCGTCGGGACGGACATGCTCCGAAACGAGCCGGTCAAGAAGATCAATGTCCTGCCGGGAAACAGGGAGTTCCCCCAGAAGCTGATAGCCGCTGCCCCCGCTGTTTTCGAGGATACCAGCGATCGTTTCCTCACATTGAGAGATATTCTGACAATCCTCAAGCACCTTTGGAATCCACCCCTCCTTGCCAGCGGCTCACTCAACTGCCTTATGGTTAAGAAGTGGCAGTTAGGCAACAGCTTTTCGGCACGCGCAGGGTTTTTACTTTTGGTAAAGTTTTCACTCTTTTAGAAGATTAGATATTCATATTGCACTTTCCTGCCGAACAAGGGGGTGGTCAAGTGGCTCTATCTCCTTCCCAATATGCCAGGAATCTTCGGTTCGAGCTTAGACTGTCTGGCCCTGTTGATGTTATGGCGGTGGCGAAAAGGCTTGACATCATGGTATTTGAAGAAGATCTCAGTGGTTTCGAGGGTTGCCTACTTCGGGCCAACGGGAAGGTCTGTGTTTGATAAACTAAAAATTGATATTAAATGATAGCATATGCTATGCATATATGATACAATATATTAAGGAAGGGATGTCAGTGTTTCGACCTGCCCGAATTGGACCTGATGATGTAGCCTCAGTTGATGAGATAAGAGGATTCTTGCAACAGGTTAGGGCCGAAGTTGCCTCTCCAGGCAGGTTCAACCTCGTCCCTCGCAAAAAGAATCTTGATGATATAGCGAGGCTTGGTTTCACCATGAGCGTTGTCAAAGATGAAATTCTGGGCCTTACGTACCGGGATTACGACCGGGGTCCGCTAGTAGATGATTCTGGGGAAGGAGAAATTTGGGAGTTCATCAAAACTGTTGATGGCGTTCAGATATATATAAAGCTTAAGACCGACAATAGCCGTGGTTGCGTGTGTATATCATTTCATGAATCTAATGGTCCATATAGGCTGCCATACCGGAAGTAAGGGCCACGTGGAAAGCAGAAGCTATATGAGAAGGAGGGATTACGATGGCTTACTGCCCTAAGTGCCGAATGGAAAGACCCTGCAAATCGGTAAAACGCTTGGAAACCTATCCGGTTAAGGGCGAACCTATTACAGTCATGGCAAATGTGCTGGTATGTGCCGTGTGCGGCACTGATATTTTCGATGAGGCGCTAGACGCTGAAAACCTGGCTTTGGCCTATTCACAGTATCGCAATCAAAAGGGATTGCTAGGTCCTGATGACATTCGAAGGATCAGGAAGAAGTATGGTCTCTCCCAAAGGGGAATAGCTAGCCTTTTGGGGTGGAGTCAGGCTACAATAGCCAGATATGAAGGTGGAGCAATTCCCAGTATTCCTCATAGTGAGCAACTTCGCCGGTTCGATGACGATCTGTTGTATGCTCAAGAGCTTTTCAATATGGGGAAAGATAAACTGGGTAATTATGAGAGAAGGAAGGCCGAGAAAACATTTGGTTTTCTTAAATTGGCGAATAGGCCGCAAGACTTTCTCCAAGACCTTATTGTAGAGTATATTTCTAGGCTGTATTCGGCATATGAGGACTCATTTAGAGGAAGGCGTCAGTTTGACCTGGATAAGCTGACCAATATGATAATCTTCTTTACGGCCATGAGTAAGAATATGGTAAAGTCCAAGTTGCTTAAGCTGCTATGGTATTCGGACTTCCTCTCCTATAAGCGGTTATCTCAGTCCATAAGCGGCACAGTATATTGCCACAACTATTACGGGCCAATCCCATTGGCTCATGAGGCTATTATAGAGTATCTAACGGCAAACGATATCGTAGCTCTTAGGCCATATGACGGCCCGTACGAAGGGGACTATATTGAATCATTGGTGGAATTCGATAATGGCCTCTTCGGAGATGAAGAATTGCGGGTATTAGAGGACGTCCATGAAGCGTTTAGGGATTGTAGCGCTGCTACCCTTAGTGAAATAACGCATAAGGAGATTGCCTATGCAGATACCCAGCTCAAGGAACCAATATCATATGAATTTGCTGGAATGCTGACGGCAATTAAATAAATGGTGCTGCGACGAGGCCGAAGCAGAAATGCATGAGGCTAATGTAATTACCCCGGTTTGATGGACACGAATTTAGGCGGCTAGGCTCTCTCGTTCATACTCATACGGGCTCTTATACCCCAAAGCAGAGTGTAAACGAATCCGGTTGTAGTAGAACTCGATATACTCGTAGATGCTTTGCCTGGCCTCTGCCCTCGTCCGATACCGGGTGAGATATACCAATTCGGTCTTAAGTGTGTGAAAGAATGATTCCATGCAGGCATTATCATAACAGTTCCCTTTCCTGCTCATGCTGGGTATGAATCCATTCTCTCTAAGAATCTCCTGGTAATCATGGCTTGCATACTGGCTACCCCGATCAGAGTGATGGATAAGCCCAGCTAAGGGCTTCCGCCGGCCCAGTCTCTCGCGCTATATATAGAGCAGCTGACGTCCTCTCCGTCAGCTCAGCTCAGCTCAACGCCGGCGGCAGCACGATAGGAACCCCGCCAAACTGTTGGGTAATGAATGATATTATAAAGGAACTATATGCCAGAAGCGGAGCTGACAGATTCTCAGATTGCGGTTGGATATCTTCCTCCTTGACAGGCCTGGGGTAGACATAAGTTCCCGTAACATCAAGGTCGAGCTTGAAAGGGCCTTCCGGCCTGAAAAAGAGTCTTTCCGTAAGCCTTAATTTCACAATCCGATCGGAGGTTTCTAGGACGCTGATCGCATTTTCTCTAACCAATTCGGCATCCGTCGTCTGGTCGCAGGAAAGCTGCTGCGCATTCAAGCTGGTGACCTCGAGCGACGCTAACCGTATTTCATCTCCTTTGTCCACTGGTTTTGGTTGAGCAACCTCAGCAGAGGGTCCTGGTTTCCTTCTCGCCATGGATTATTACCCCCTAATCTCCGGCCTTCGCGGCACTGTCCGCCATCCTAGGGATTCTTTGATCCGACTAGCATATGCCATAGGGTCGGGTGTCCTACTTTCATGCTCCTCCAACCGATATGAGGGATCAATCCTGATGACGGTCTGCCTAATAGTAGCCGGTGTTCTCCATGAGCACTGTTTCATAGCTTGATCCATAGCGAAATTCCCTGAAATCAATGACAATACATACTGGTTCAGGCTTACACCTTCTGCCGCTGCTGTGGTCGCAAGGCGTCTATGCAGGGATTTAGGCATTCTAAGGGTGAATTTCCCGCTATATTCCTCCTGAGATCCAGATGGAAGGGGGATATTACCCCCGCGTTTAGTTACTGCGCGAAACCATGCAGCCTTAGCCCCTTTCAGATTTTGCAAAGCCTCTTCGGGCGTCGCGCCATCAGAACAGCAACCGTTGAGCTCGGGGATTTCCGCGAGCCATCCCCCGCCATCTTCTTCAGGAATAGGCGACAAGACTGTTTTATAATCCAGCTGCAGAAACTCATCAAGCTCCATATCCTTATTCTTCCTCCTCGGACACGATATCTTCGATTCGGACACGATATCTTCGATCATCGTGATCAATTTCTTGATGTATGTGCGCTTAGCTCTGTTGTTGTGGACTGGAACAGTTAGAGCCCCATCAATATCTGGGTGTGACACCGCCCAGTGACTATCACCATCGGGGAATCGCATGTAAACCCGTAATATGTCAAGATTGTGACTATAGAGCTCCAGCGCGCCCCCTCAGGGTTATTCAGGAGCCGCAGGAATCGCTTTCTTATCTTGGACAACCGTTAGCTACCCCCAATAGTATGTGAGTTCTAACCGTATATGATACTAGATAGGAGCGGCATCACCGCATCACTGCACCACATATGATACCATAATGAAGACTATGGTTCAATAGCCGATTTTAGCCGATTTTAGACATCAGCCGATTTTGGATTCCCGCTCTGTGCATCTATTGAAGCGGGGCCGGCGCATTCTGAAAAAAGATTCAACCACACCTCCATTAAGGGCGGGTCAAGTGTCAGAGTCTCCATGATAGTAATGTCGGCGCCTTATGGCTGGCATTTGATCCATGGATATTTTGGCAAGGTAGACTTGGGTTTCATGATACAGTGGAAGCAGGGATGTCTACTCAGCTATAGAATAAGAATAGGGGATGGCAGGCTGTCATGGGGCAGTAAGGCTTTCAGCTTATGATAGCCATGATAGGGGGCGAACAATATGCTGAAATGGACGGACGATCTTTCTATTGGCATCGGGATCATCGATGAACAGCATAAAGAGCTTTTCAAGAGGGTCAACAACCTACTGTCATCTATGAGCCAGGGCAGGGGAAAGGAACAAATAGGCGAAGTCCTGAACTTTCTTAGCGACTATGTAGAAACTCACTTCGGCACAGAAGAAAAATTCATGGGAGCTCATGGATATCCAGAGGGAAAGGCGCATAAAGGCGAACATGGTTCATATATCGAAAAACTCTCTGCCCTCCGGGAACGGTTTGGCCGTGAGGGGCAAAGCTCCCTTCTAGCTATTGAATCCCAGCGTCTTCTCGTAGACTGGTGGCTGAATCACATAGGCAAGACGGACAAGGCTTTGGGAGCCTTTTTGAAGGAGAAGGGAGTCTGAATATGCGGTCGCGTCTACTGCAAATCGCGAGGTATTTCATTTTCTGTTGGCCATTGCAGTTCTTATCCGCGCGACCATGGGGCCGCCGGTGCTATTCCACCAGGCGTCGTGGGCTTCATGGCCGGCCATTTGTCATGCTCAGGTTTCGCACTATGCTAGATGTGCGGGACAAGCAGGGGAATTTGCTGCCCGATGAGAAACGACTCACCCGGCTGGGGAATCTCTTGCGCAGCGCCAGCTTGGATGAATTGCCCGAGTTTATCAACGTCCTATGAGGCGACATGAGCCTGGTCGGTCCGAGACCACTCCTGATGGAATATCTTGACCGCTATACACCCGAACAGGCGCGGCGCCATGAGGTCAAGCCCGGCATCACCGGATGGGCGCAGGTGAATGGCCGCAATGCCCTAAGCTGGGAGGAGAAATTCAAGCTAGACGTCTGGTATGTCGACAACTGGAGCATCGCGCTTGACCTCAAGATCCTCTGGCTTACTTTGGTTAAGGTGATAAAGCGCGAGGGCATAAGCGCGGAGGGGTGCGCGACGATGCCGGAGTTTAGGGGAATCCAGGGGGGAGTTCGGCCTAATCTTTGGGGTGACATTATCACAGACCGATAACAAATCCACGCTATAGCCTTTTGACTACAGGCCCTAGTTGGCTTACCATAGAGTAAGAAGGTTGGGAGGTATAGAGGAAGGGGATCGGGAGGTGACCAAAGTGGAAGGCACATATGTGTCATCAAAGGGGCAGGTCGTCATACCGAAAGCGATTAGGGATGCAGCCGGTCTTAGGGTTAGAACCAGACTCAAAGTTACTTTGAAGGAAGACGGGATCTTGCTTACTCCTGTGCGTGCAGCGGCTGTCGATGCTTTATATGGACGTTTTGGGGGGCAAGATCTTATCGCCGATCTGGAAGCTGAACACTGGACCGAGGTTCAGAGGGATTCCGAAATCGGGGCGCGGCGAAGGGAATCCGGGCTGAGGGGAAGCCCCCGCAGGCAAGTCCAGCGAGGGCTCTTCCACATAGTTATTCGCCGTTTCAGTCTAGCAGAAACGATCCATCGTCTGGTTAGCCTTTAACTGTCCTGTTAAACATAACCTGAGCATAATTCTCAATGTCATCGGGTATCAACATGTTGTATTTCTGCTTCACAGCGTTGAAATACTCGCCGATAGCTTCTTTGGGGATTATGCGGTCAGAATGAGCATCGGCAGGCAGATTGCCACGCGTTTTCAGCCAAGGCGTTTCAGCGTGTGTAAACCTCCCCAGTATTTTCCCACTGTAGCAGCAAAGATTTTGGATAACGCTGTCAATGATAGCCTTCTCCGAATCTGTAAATACAGAAGCATCAAACTCACCGTTACTCTCAATGGGGTCAAAGTGGTAACCAGAATAGCGGTTGTAGATTTCCCGGTAAACCGGGCCGTGCACCCACGCCTCGCAATCCTCCGCAAACAGGAAACTGCCATTGAAAGCATAGTAGAAACCCTGGATATAATATAAGGCTTTCTGTAATGCCAAGGGCGTAATATCTTCGCAACGAAACAGCAGGTAGTCAACTACTTTATCCACTTTGGAGGTCACAGTATCGGAGGTCCCAGTTTTTTGTCTGTCAAGCAACTCCATTGTGGCGCGTCTGCTCTTTTCATATGCAACCTGAGATTTCAGTCTCTCTTTATTTTTTTCCAGCAATGATAGATAAAAGGCCGGTTCATCGTAGATTCTTCGTAGCATATCAGAATATTGCTTAGTCGGCATATCTCCATCGCAATAGCGGGTAAATGTCATCTCTCCCCAGCCTAAAAGCAGAGATAGCGGACGTTTTCCAATATTATACTTCCGTGGAATCTCCAAGATCTTCTCAAGCGAAATTATACCTTTCTTCTGACGATAGGCATCATACAGCGCTTTTAGGTTTTCATCCTCAATCTCTGCTACATATACCTCGGCGCCACATTCGGCACATATCGCTTTCTTTCCGGAATAATTGTATTCCTCGCCTTTCAATGTGCCCTTCAGGGAAACATTTTCCATAGAATAGGCGACATCTTTCCTGCATTCCTCGCAGAAGGTAGTCCTCTTATTCATAAAGCATCCCCCTTTCACTTCCGACCGTTACCGAAACAGGTAACTGATCGGCTTGTTACGCTTATGGAATGATACGACTATCACACGACTCCGTCCCGCAAGGTTTATAATGTTGAATTTGGTATAGATATCTACCAACTCCTCGTTGCCATCAAAGTTGAATAACTTAACTTGTGGACAGAAGACGTATAAAATCTCATGTTCAAATCCTAGCTTCGTATTTTTCAACGTATGACAGAAATCCTCTGGCTCGATTTCTAAAAGAATCTCTTTCTGCCTCTTTCTGCCTCTTGCTGGTAAGATTGTATTCGTTTATAAAGTCCGCGTTTTGCTGCCTATTCTCATTCCTCGAAATAACAAACCGGTTCTCTCTCACACAGTCTTGTATTGTACGTAAGATGGTGACAATCTCTTCTCTGGTATAGCTCTGGTTATAAAAGGGATTCATTGCATCACCCCTTTGTGATGCAAATGATACTTTATTATATGCCATTTGTCAAGATTTATGTATTAATCGGTGCATCTATTCTTCGAAAAATGTACTTCGGTCCCTGTAAGGGTCTGGTGATATCTAGAGAGTCTGTCATGGGGATGGCAAATACAATAAGCCTGCGGAACCAGGGCCGGGGTGAGAGCGGCCTGTGGCTTTCCCATGAGGAACTCGGCTATAATTACCGCATGGACGAGCTTTCAGCCGCCTTGGGCCTGGCCCAGATGGGTAGGATAGAGGAGATCATAGCTAAGCGTGAGCGGGTGGCGGCTATGTATAGGGAGAGGCTTTCCAGGATACCGGGTAGCCTGGGGTTGCGGTTGCCCTTTATCGCCCCTGAAGTTACGCGGATGAGCTGGTTCGTATATGTGATCCGTGTGGCCATAAATGAACCTTCACCCAAACGACAGGCTGAGGTACGGGAGCATGTAATGAGCCGCCTGCAGGAAGCTGGGATCGGTTGCCGCCCCTACTTTACCCCCATCCACCTCCAGCCCTTCTACCGGAAAAGGTTTGGCTTTAAGGAAGGCGACTTCCCGGTAACAGAGCTTCTGGGCCGGACCAGCATAGCCATCCCGTTCCATAACCACCTGACGGAGGAGGAGATAGACTACGTGGCTACAGTCCTCGAGGAGGCCCTCGAGGAGGTTTCTTTTTAGTCCCTGTAATCCGCAGGATTTGAGCTATGGGGCTGCAAGTCCAATAGTCGCTAGGCCTTTGTCAGCATTTTTGCCATATTCGCCCCCCGAGGGTAAGAATCTTCAACGACCGGTGGATGATCTATCGCAATGGGGATGAAAGGGAGGCGATACACTCCCTAAACAGCCGTGGATACTATACCATATAGAGTATGGTTCCCTGTGGAAACATCCTTTCAATTTGGGCGTTAAAGAACCCCTGGAACTCCGCCATTAAATCGTCAGGATAGACATATTTGCCGTACCCGAATTGTCCGTACTTGAATCTGCGTTCCTTTTCGTCCAGCGGAACCTCTGTGCCAGGATATGCTTGCTGAATGATTCCCTTGGATCTTGTGGTGAAACGGTGAGTTATGAGTTCAAAAGTAACGGGGGTACCGCCCGGTATATACTCCCTTACTGTATCCAGCAGTCTCCCGTATTCCTCGTGCCATCCGCGAAATTCAAATATGGGGCCGATTAGGAACCCGAGGGGGTATCCCGCTTCTAGTACCTTTTTGGCCGCCTCTAGCCTGAATCGGAGCTGCGGCACTCCGGTTTCGAATCTCTCAATCACAGAGTTACAATTGATGCTAAACCTGATTTCGGTTTTGCCTCTATGGTCGACTCCTAGCAGACCATCGATATCGGTATATTTAGTTACAAATCGGAACCTCGCGTCATTCAGGAAGGCGAAGAATTTGACTGCCTTTTGTATGGAGCCCGTCCAGCTTTCCACAGAGATGGGGTCCGACGTTGCAGCGCCTTCAAATATCGTCGTTTCTGGTCTGCGTTCATCTACATACTCCCTGGCCCGATTCAGGATATCATCTACGTTTACATAGACCTTAATATAGGGCCTCCTTCCAAGGTTAGTATTGAGATAGCAGTACTGACACAATCCAGGGCACCCGGAGGTCAATGGCAATTGATAATGGGCAGATGGTTTGCAGGTCTGAAACTCCCGCTTTTGCCAGACGAGTACCACTATTGTCCGTTTGGCCGCTAAGAAACCCTCTCTGAATGTTTTATGCGAGGATACAGGGATCCTCTTTTCATAGATTAGCGTTCTTATCCCTTTGGCTTCGAACCGCTTCATGAGTTCGTTTCCCAGAGGATAGGAAAGGGCATTTCTCTGAATTAACGCCAACTTCGGGATAAAAGGACTCATAACTATCACCCAATATACTATTGTGTCCAGGGCGCAAAAGAGAAATCGCTTCCTGTATTGTATATCGGAATAGTAGAGTATATCGGAATAGTAGACCCTTTTCGCCGCGGAAATCACCACAGGTTGCGAACCTCAACGTCACTGAAGGAATGTTCAAGACTATGGGAAATTCGCTGCCAAACTGATCGAACGACACAGGAAAAGACCCTGGGATGGCGAAGATATAAGAAATTCATGAACCTAAAGGTAGAGGCGGCTATCCCGGACTTCACCAGCGCTGGCCCATTTGCTATGCTCAACTATGAAGATGCCGTATGGAGATGTCCTGTCTTCCGGTGAGCAGGTAAACCGGCAGGAAAGAATACTCAGAATTGGCAAGCCAGAAGGGAGGTAGGCGGCTCTCCTCCCTTACGGATAGGCGCGCTCTGCTGGCGATTTTGACAGCAACCCAGGATCAAAGGTGCGCAAGGAAGCCAACTTACCTAAACACCATTGCTCCACGCTGGATATTGAGGAGGCTCGGTTCAATGTATATCATCGATCGGTTCGAGGGCGATTGGGCAGTTATTGAGGGACCAGAGAACATAATGCTTAACCTCCCGCGGGAGATCCTTCCCAAAGGGGCCAAACCCGGTGATGTTTTATCTATCATCGTCACGATTGATGAGGCGGCGACAAAGGAGAGG
>JABLXA010000034.1 GCA_013178415.1 Bacillota bacterium
TGCTCAAGGGTCTTGAAATCGCGGGCGCCATCCAATATACTTAAAATTGCCTCAAGGCTGGTTGTTGAACCGGTGCTTGCTGGCATAGAGACCTCAACCTCCGTCGAGGGAAGTTCGAGGTCTCTATGTTTCTCCATCAAGACCCCGGTTTCCTGCCCCATTAAATTTTACACGCACTTACCGTGCTCCTCCCCATAGCTAAAGCAAGGGGCTACCGCGCCGGGGGATTCGATGTCATGATCATGCCTATTTCGCAATTCTTAACGAATTTTCAATGAAAACGTCATAAATGGGTAATTTCTGCCATTTACGATATGGATAGTATCAGTACCGTGCCATGAGTATGTGAATATCCTGGCGGGGAAGTGGCAGTTATCCGACCTTAAAATTGGTCATTTATGGGCGCTGCTGATTCTCATTATCTTTCGAGCCTATCTTCTGGCAGACGCCCAGCCACAACGGCAGTACCATTAGAGGAATGAAAAATGCCTTCGACAGGCGGGTTATTTTCTGGGCATCCTGCGCCAGAGTCGGAGCGGCAGAGATCTTGGCCGTGAAAATCAGCCGTATTGAAAGCCGGTGGACAACATGCGTGCGGTTACTTCTGGTGTTTCTTCAGCATTAGGCACCCTATATAACTTCATAAGAGGAATAAGAGGAGGAATACATTTCCCCCAGTTATCAGCTGTCTACGAATCTCTGGCAAAATTCCTTGCCCAGGGTTACACTGTGGCGGCCATCTATATCGATATCGTGGATTTCAGCAAGATTGAGGTGGTCTATGGTTCCGGGACAGCCGAGAAAGTGTTGCATCGCCTGGCTGATGGGTTCACCTCCCTCACCCGCAAGCTTGATGGAGAAGATGGATCCTGCACCATCGGGGCCCTCGGCGGCGATGATTTCGTGCTATTCTTCGCCTTTCGCGGAGTGGATGTCCCCCAGGATGAATTCCTCGCGGCAAAGGTTCGCGAGATACGCGAATTCCTCGAGAACCACATCAATGAGTACAATTTATCCTACAGCCTTGATCACCCTATCGGCATCCATGTCGGGTGCGCCCTTGTGCAGACGGACGATGTGTCAAGAATAGAGATGGCCGTGTATTCGGCTATAAAGAGGGCCAAAACCCTTGCTAAAGATAGTGATGCGATAAGGGAGGAAAAGAGAAAGGCTCTGACAGAGCTCCTTAGCAGCGGCGGAATAAGAACTGTTTTCCAGCCCATGGTATCCCTCAAGACAGGTGAGGTATTCGGATATGAGGCGCTTAGCCGCGGACCAGAAGGAACCCCCTTTGAAAGCCCCCTGGCCCTCTTTTCGCTCGCCGAAGAGCTGGATATGCTATATCAATTGGAACGTGCATGCAGGGAGACAGCCATAACCTCTTCTTCAGGGCTTGCCCACGGGACGAAGCTCTTCCTCAACGTTCATCCCGAAATAATCTATGATCCTCAATTCAGCGGCGTTACCATGGCCCAACTGGTTGAGTCCGTGCAGCTGAGCCCTGACGATATTATAATTGAGGTCACCGAGCGAGGCAGCATCACGAACTATGAAACATTTCTCGCCGTGTTGAAACATTATCGGGATCAGGGATATTCAATAGCAATTGACGATGCAGGGGCGGGATATTCGAGCCTCCAATCCATCGCAGAACTGAGACCAGATTACATCAAGGTAGACATGTCGCTGGTACGGAACCTTCATCTCAATCGAGCGCGCCACTCCGTGATCGAAGCATTATCTATCCTGGCAAAGCGCATCAATGCAAAGGTGGTTGCCGAAGGCATCGAATGTGAAGATGAACTAAAGGCCATCATTGACCTGGATGTGGAGCTGGGCCAGGGCTATTATCTGGGCCGGCCTGGGCCCGGTTTCACTCCCGTGAGCCAAAAGGCGAAATCCATCATACTAGCTTATCCCAGGAATGCTCCTTCGTGTAATGTAAGAAGGAAGACAAGTGTGCTGGAGGTCACCATGTGCACACCAAGCGCGAAGCCAGATACCCTGACCCGGGATGTAGTCGAGATGTTCAAAAAGGAATCCGGGCTCCAGGGAGTTGCGGTAGTCCGAAATGAGAAGCCAGTGGGCCTAATCATGAAGGACAAGCTTTATTACAGACTCGGAAGTCAGTTTGGCTATTCCATCTATATGGGGCGTCCTGTTACAGTCGTGATGGACAAGAACCCGCTCATCGTGCGAGCGGAAACCCCGATAAATGAAGTAGCAGATGTCGCCATGGCAAGGGATGAAAACAGGCTGTATGATCATGTGATCGTCGTGGATAATGATGGGAATTATCAAGGAGTAGTATCCATCCGGAGATTGCTTGTGACAATTACCAAACTGCAGGTAGATGCGGCCATGTGCGCCAATCCACTTACCAGGCTGCCAGGCAACCCGGTAATTGAGGAAGAGATCCAGGCCAGGCTCGCAGAGCGCGAGGGCTTTGCCGTTCTGTATATCGATCTCGACAATTTCAAACCGTTTAATGATGTCTATGGCTTTGAGCGTGGTGATGAAGTCATAAAGCTGACTGCCAGGGCCATTTCCGATTCGGTGAGACTGCATGGGGGTCCAAATCATTTCATTGGCCATGTGGGCGGAGATGATTTCGTTGCCATTACCGCCCATGATCAATATGAAGAGACAGCGCAAGCAATAATCAAGAGTTTCGACTCACAGATTCCCTGGCTCTACGACCCTGGACATAGAGAACAAGGCTATATAGAGACTTTCGATCGCAAGGGGAATATGATGAAATTCCCTATTATGAGCATTTCAATAGCGATCATCGTCAATGAACCGGGTGAAACGGCTTCTTACCATCAATTCGTCAGGAACGTCGCCGAGCTCAAGTCCTATGCGAAGAGCCTCGAAGGGAGCAATTATGTCAAGGAACGCAGGCGCGCCGAAATTGGAAAGCATATGATGGCCGCCACTCAATGCTCCGGGTAAGCTCGGGCGCGCCAGCGCAGCGTGCCTGGATCGAAAAACAATGACGAATGCTACACCTTGAATCTTCCTATAGCTTCCTGTAATTCTCTGGCCATCCTGGCAAGAGACTGTGAAGAGGCTGATATCTCCTGAATAGAAGTGGTCATCTCCTCGGTTGAAGAAGAAACCTCCTCTGACGCTGCCGCGTTTTCCTCGGATACTGCCGCAGTGCTATCCATGGCCTTCCTGACCTCTTCTATGCTTGCCGTCATTTCTTCGGTGGCCGCCATATTCTCCTCGACTATCTTTTCTATCTCATTCATGGCCTTATCAACTTCAAGACTTGCTTCTCCCAGTCTCTTTGACGAAGATATAAGATCTTTCACAAGCTCCTCTGCAGAAGCAGCGGCAGCCAAGATACTATCAAAAGCCTTGCCTGTCTCCTGAGCCACGACACTCCCCTTTTCGACTTCCTTCGTGGCCGAATTAATAGTATTTACGGCGTTTTCAGTCGCTTGCCTTACGCTCCCGATAAGATCCGTGATAGCCCTGGTCTCCCTGGAGGAACGTTCCGCCAGCTTTCTCACTTCATCGGCAACCACTGCAAAACCCCTGCCATGTTCACCGGCTCTCGCGGCCTCCACCGCGGCATTCAACGCCAGGAGATTGGTCTGCTCTGCGATATTATCTATGACTTCGAGAATTCTCCCGATCTCCTGAGAATGACTATCAAGCTCGCTAATTCTTCGGGCAACATCACCCGTGATGTCCCGGATCCTCTGCATACTGCCAATCACATTCTTGATAGCCTCGCCACCCTTTGTGGCCGACTCGGAATTCTCCTGAGTGGCTGAGACTACCGTCTCTAGGATCCCCATAGTCTCGTCAAGGGACTTCTTCATCCCGGCTATCACATTTGAAGCTATCTTGAGGCTCTTGACCTGAGATTCCGCCCCGTCAGCAACCCTGTTTATGGCTACGGCCAGCTGATTGATTGCAGCCGCGATACTGGCGATATCCTTGCTCTGTTCATTGGCGCCAAGCGCCACCTGCTGAACTGTCTCTGATATTTGCTGGACTGCGTCTGCAGCTTCCTTCGCATTCACGGAAAACTTCTCACTTGCAGAGGCGACCTCCTGGCTTGCCTGAGCTACATTCCGCATAATTCCCTGCAGGGTCCCCACAAATTTGTTAAACCACGTGGCAAGATCGCCCAGTTCATCCTTTGATGCCACCTGCAGCCTTCTCGTCAAATCTCCTGCCCCATCTGAGATATCCTTTGCCATTGCAACAACTCGATTCAGAGGAACGAGGATCGTTCTTGGAATAGCCCAGCTTATGAACAGCGCAATGAAGACCACAATGCCGGAAAACAAGAGTATAGCCGTGATAGCATCCCGCCCACGCTGTTTGCTCTCGCTAGCTATAGCCATGGCCTCGCTGGATAAGCTATCATGAGCTTCATTCAGAATAGCACGCACGTCTGCAAGATGCTTTCGGACCTCTGTGTCATATATTTTCCTGATCTCGCCAAAGCTTTCCTCAGGAATGGGCTTGGTGGCGGAGGTCACCATATCAGCGCCACTTTCCGGGGTCACCGAAATGCCAGAAAGGGTCGCCGTCAAAATCGCCGCGATTTTCGCCGCCGACTGGTGGAGTTCACGATGAGGCTGTTCGAGCCTCTGGAGAATCTTTTGAATCTCCGGGGATTGACGCTTGAAGTCGTCAGAGTTCACATATTCATAATACCATCTACCAAGAGCGCAGCGGGTCGGGTCAAGCTCGCCACTGAATGGTTTACCTAACAATATAGACTCAGACAGGAGCACGGCCCACGCGAGATGGTTATTTTCCCTTTCACCCATCATCATGGCGGCCTCCAGAGAATCAGTGGCCTTTTCGCTGGCAAGCTCTACTCCACGTATTATGAAATAAGCATACCCGGCTATAGCGACCAAGGCTAATATAAGAAAAAAGCAAGCTATGGTAATGCGTGTTCTGATTCTCATAGACAGATGAAAATACCCCCCTGGCATCCGGGCCCATTTTCTGAGTGGGATGCAATATGATGGATATGGTCGGACATCTATCTACTTTCTGCCTCTATTGTTGGATAGAAATTCCTTGCTCTTATGGTAGCAGAATACCCAACTCTTATCAATATGGAATCGAGAGTTTTGATCGAACCTTTACGAACGCGAGCGCAGGCCAGCGTCCGCAGTCACCCCAAGGCATCATCCATCTCATGTTATCTCCCAATGTAGCGCAACTATTTTCACCTGCATTGCGAATATGCAATCCCACTTGGTATGGATATCTCGAAAAAGGATTTCAGATAGTGGTATAGAAATAAAGCACTATTAGTATGTCGCGAAAATCATATAGCAACTAATCTAGGTATCCGAAGATCCGGGCATCCGCGAGTCTCGCGCCCGGGGCCTGGATATCTGAAAGGAGGTTATGGTGGCCAGCGCTTTTTTGCTCGCAAGTAGAAGATAGTGCCGCCATATAGCCCGATGAAACGTTCAGAGTTGAATGCGATCCTTTGCGAAGGAATTGAGTTCATCAAAAAGATGAATTTCCATCTGCCTCCGTTTGCCTATTGGAGCCCAGAGGAATGGAAGACGAAAGGGCATGAATATGACGAGATCCGCGATAACCTGCTTGGCTGGGATATCACAGATTTCGGAAGCGGCGATTTCCCAAGGGTCGGGCTTTTGCTCTTCACGTTGCGGAATGGCAACCTAAAGCTCAGCAAATATAAGAAACCCTATGCTGAAAAGATCCTGATCGCCAGAGAGAATCAAATAACGCCGTTCCATTTCCATTGGAACAAGATGGAGGACATTATTAACCGGGGAGGTGGCAATCTGCTGGTCCAGCTCTATAACTCCACCCCGGATGAGAATCTGGCAGATACGCCTATTCAGGTTTTGCAGGACGGAAGAAGTTATACTGTTCCTGCAGGAAGCATCATAAGACTTACCCCCGGCGAAAGCATCACCCTTCCCCAGCGGATATATCACAAATTCTGGGGTGAAAAGGACACCGTTCTCCTGGGTGAGGTGTCAATGGTAAACGATGATGAGGTGGATAATCGGTTCCTCGAGCCTGCAGGGAGATTCCCGGCCATTGAAGAAGATGAACCACCGCTCTATCTGCTAGCGACTGAATATCCAAAAGCGCCTTAGAAAGGCTCGGTAAATGCAAAGACTTGATGAGCATATATGCAGGGATGCCATCAGGGGGATAAGAATTGAGCACTTGGGTTCTCTGCGTATGAAGCGCGGCCAATGCAGGACAGGGGAATGATCTAGATTCCATCGCGACCAATTCAGCCATATGGGGGGAACACCATGTCAGAAGTAGCCTGCCTGGGGATATTGGTAGCTGATGTTGTGGCTTATCCTATCGTGCGACTCCCTGAGGAAGGGAAACTTGCCCTGGTTGACAACATGGAGCTTCATACTGGGGGGTGCGCGACAAATACAGGAAGCGCGCTCCGGAAGCTCGGTATCGATACAGCGGTCATGGGCAAGGTTGGCGTCGACGCCTTTGGGGATTTCATAATATCGCAGCTCAAGGAACGTGATGTGGAGATCTCAGGAATCACCAGGGATCACAGGACGAAGACGTCGTCAACCATGGTGTTGGTATCTGAAAACGGGGAACGCACTTTCATTCACTATACCGGCGCGAATGCCACAATAAAGCCGGAAGATATCAACTGGAATGTAATAAGGAACGCGAGATTCTTCCACCTGGGCGGATTCTTCCTGATGCCAGGTTTTGATGGCGAACCTGCGGCAGAGGTTCTAAAGCAGGCCAAATCCCTGGGAATCAAGACTAGCATTGATACAGCCTGGGACGATCGAGGCAGGTGGATGGAGCTTTTGGGTCCATGTCTCCCTTATACAGACGTCTTATTCACAAGCGAGAGCGAAGCCAAGATGCTAACGAATGAGAAGGAGCCCTCTGACATAGCCAAAAAACTGAGAAATATGGGGCCCAAAATAGTCGCAGTCAAACTCGGGCCTGATGGCTCGTTTGTATCTTCCCCGGACTTTGTCGGTCACATCCCTGCATTTAAGGTAAAGGCTGTAGACGGGACCGGAGCCGGTGATGCCTTTGTTGCCGGATTCCTGGCAGGCCTGGTCAAAGGCTGGGATCTCAGGCAGACCACGATATTCGCCAACGCAGTGGGAGCCATGTGCGTATCCCAGGCAGGCGCATTTACGGGAATCAAGACCCTTGAAGAGACGCTGGCGTTCATTGAAGGGGCGCGGCTATAGAGGGATTCTGCCGATAAACCATCATGCTGCTGTCGTAGCGCCATCTATACGATCTCTTGTGAAGCTGGCCTTCTCCGATGAGGCCCCGGGAATGCTCGTACATACGCTCAATCGCTTCATTGGACGTTGGGGTGCCACCCTTGGGTGGCTGAATACTGTCTTGCAGTATATGTATTATATCACCGAAGGTTTGACAATGGTCCTGATGATCGACGCGTTCCAGATAGCAGGCGACCACAGGTTCCCCGGGATTCGGGCGCCCTGGGGCGCGATAGGATTGGCGCTCGTATGGGGTGGGGCGCACCTTTTCACAAAGGATCCAACGGTCGCCCTGATATCGATATGGCGAGGGCTGCTCATCGGTGCTCTTTATCTGCCTGCGCGCAGAGAACCATGGCCATCTCTTGCGTTGTGGATGACATTGCTCGTATTGTGAAAAAGGTCCGAAAAGGTATTTCGCCATGCGGACATTATAGATTATGCACTCTCTTCCAATCTCGCTTCTGGGCAAGAATCTCTGGAGGCTTGTTTTCTTCCCTCTCATAAATTATTATAATCCATGGTATAATAAATTTGGGTATAAAGGAGGTGGAGGAAATAGATTTCTTGGGAAGAAAAAGGGAACTGGCGCTCCTGGAAAAAATCTGGGCCAGCGATAAAGCGGAATTATTCATCCTCTACGGTCGGCGACGCATCGGCAAAACCGCGCTCCTGCGGCATTTTTGTCGGCACAAGGACCACGTTTATTTCCTGGCGGCGCAGGTGAAAGAAGAGGATAACTTGCGTCAGTTCAAGGAGGTTTTGCAACTCAGTCTTGCCGACCCTATTCTGGATAATATCGTCTTTCCGGGTTGGGAGGACGCCTTTGCCTACCTGGGGCGGGTGGCGAAGGAACGCCGGCTGGTGGTGGTTTTGGATGAGTTTCAGTATCTTTGCGAGGCGAACCCGGCGCTTCCTTCTCTGTTGCAGCGCTTTTGGGATTTGAGCGGCGCGGAAAGCCGGTTGATGTTGATTCTATGCGGCTCGTACGTGAGTTTCATGGAACGAGAGGTCCTGGGGGAGAAATCACCTCTTTTCGGTCGACGCACCAGTCAGCTGCAGCTTCAACCCCTTCCCTTCTTCGAGGCGACGGCTTTTTTCCCTGCTTATCCCCTGGAAGATCGGCTAGCTGTCTATGGTATTCTGGGGGGCACGCCCGCCTATTTGCGGCAGTTCGACCCTGCGGTAGATCTCGCAGCAAATCTCCGCGAGCGGCTTTTGAGTGTGGAAGCCTATCTCTATGATGAGGCAAATTTGCTTTTGCGTATGGAGCTCAGCCAGATTCATGTTTACGCCAGTCTCCTCAAGGCCATCGCCGGCGGGGCGACGAAGCTCAATGAAATTGCGGGTCGAGCAGGATTGGATTCCCCGGCGGCTGGTAAATACCTCAATACTTTGCGGGAGTTGGGCCTGGTGGAAAGGCAGGTTTCCTTCCTGGCGCGAGCGCCGGAGAAGAGCCGTAAGGGTCGGTACTACATCCGCGATCCTTATCTGCGTTTCTGGTTTCGCTTTGTCTTACCCCATGCCAGCTTGATCCAGGTGGGCGAAGGGGACGTTGTCTATTCCCGCTTTATCGCACCCTATTTCCCCACTTATATGGGTTTGATCTTTGAAGACATTTGCCGGGAGGCACTGCACTACGCCGGTCCGGCCCTGGTGGGGGATCATGTCCAGGCAAGCGGGAAGCATTGGGAAAGGGACTTCGACCTGGATGTGACAGCACGCCTGGCAGATGGGCACTACCTCTTCGGGGAATGCAAGTGGAGCAAAGAGCCGGTGGGTCTGAGCGTCCTGGCGGAATTACTCAGGAAGGTGGAAATGCTACCGGCGGCCTATCAGGAGCAAAGTCGCCTCGCTATTTTCGCTCTCAACGGTTTTCAATCGGATCTGCGAGCGGCGGCGGCGTCCAGGAAAGTAGCCTTGGTCAGTGGCAGAGATCTCCTGGTTGGCGCCGACCTGCGAACTTAGGGAATAGAGACGAGGTTACGACTTGCCAGTCCGCAAACCCGCGCCTCCGGCGCGGAATTTGTTTCTCCTGGCAGGGGATCTTTCGATTATCTGGCTGGCGCCCTGGAGCCGATGGTCCCCAGCATTGATGCCATGGGTGCGCGGTCTCTTTGGCGCGTCTGACCCCCCTACCCCGACGCGGCGGCCCAACAATGTGCTGCACACGACTTTGCTCTACTGCGCTCCGCAAAGTGGGTGAGCGCGGGCATTCGCCATGGCGAAAGGCTTTGCTGCAAAGTGGTGTTACGTGGAACGCCAACGGTGGTATACTAGAGGTAGAACTGGATTTAGGAAGTTCGCTATGACTGAACAAAGCAGGAAGGTACCGGCCGAGGCTTTGGAGTTGCCACCCATTGAACGGGCGGCGTTAGAAGGATCGGATATGAAACTCCATGCGATAATTTACGACTTTGACCTCACCCTTGCGGATTCGTCACGAGGGGTGATCGAATGCGTAAACTACGCTCTCAACTGCATGGGCCTACCTAATGCCCCAGCCGACAGGGTTCGAGAGACCATTGGGTTGTCAATGTCGGCGACCTTTGAGTACGTTACCGGGCAAACGCCCGAATCCGCCCTGGTAACCGAGTTTAGTGAACACTTCAAGATCCGTGCCGACCGGGTCATGGCGGATCTGACATATCTTTTTCCTAAAGTGCCAGACGTAGTTCGCTTGTTTTATCAGAAGGGGATCCGGCAAGGGATCGTTTCAAACAAGCTCCGGTATCGGATTGAGGACATCACGGTTCGAGATAGGATCAGGGAGTGTTTTTCGGCCATCATCGGCGCTGAAGATATCATTCGTCACAAACCTGACCCGAGTGGCTTGCGTGCGGCAATGGAACATCTCAAATGCCAGCCTGACGCAACGGTATACGTGGGTGATCATCTAGTTGATGCAGAGACTGCTGCGCGGGCCGGGGTCTCGTTTGTTGGGGTTTTGACAGGAGTGACAACACCGGAACGGTTCCGCAGGTTTCCGGTTCGGGCTATCATCGAGAGTCTGACGCAGTTGCCAGAGATACTTGGCATTGAAAGCGTAGGTAGGGGAGTTTCCGGTTCGGCTTAGGGAGCGGTGGAGCTGCTGTTTCCGACGGATAACAGGTCTTACAGCCAGAAATGGATGGCTAACAGGCGTATCCAGATGAAACATGTGATACGCCGTTGTATTGACACTTGATAACGCTCTTAATGGTGAAGTCAGACGACTTTGGCGCGAACTCGAGAATGCGGGAGTTGGAAAAACGCCAGGTCAGTTTGACGAACCTCCCCATTTAACGTTCTCGGTATTCCCCACTGGAAACCCGGAAACGCTCATTCAAGCCATGGAGGCAACGCCATTTTCTAGTTCACGAATAAGGTTGATCCCTTTTGGAGCGTTTCTAGGTGGTAAACATGTGCTGTTCTACAATGCCGTTTTATCTCGTGAACTGCTTCAGGCTCACGCAGAGCACTACGAGATCCTCCGCGCTAGGGGGATCGAACATGATCCAACCTATTCACCTGGGAACGTTCTTTTTCACTGCACAATAGCCGTGGATCTGGAGGAAGAACAACTTCACGAGGGAATCAATATCTGCCTGGAACACGGAGAGACTCTAGAGGGTTCTGTGGAAAACGTCGAATTGATCGAGTTCTTTCCGGCGAAGCTCATTCACAGAAGAAAGCTCACGGCGGAAAGGAAATACACTGCCAACCAACAGTTCCAGCGTACCCACTATCGCGGTCCGCTGAACTGTGCCGTTGGAAGTGGATGCGAGCTTTCAGTATAATACCGGGTGAAATACAACCCCGATGATCTCAGGCCCGCCGTGGACTGCAATGGTCGCCCCGATATCGGATATGATAATCTCGCTGCAATTAATGGTGGCTCCAAGCCGTTCACAAAGGCGCTTTGCCTCGTCAAGAGCATCTCCATGGACAACTGCGACCCTCACCTTAGAATCCTTGGCAGCGTCTTTGACCAGCTCCACCAGCTTATCCAGGGCAGCCTGGTATGTCCTGACCCTACCGACGACCTCCACGACTCCTTCCTTCACAGAGATCAGCGGCTTTATTGAAAGAAGAGAGGCAATGAGCGCCTGGCCTTTGTGGATGCGCCCGCTTTTGAGGAGATGCCTGATCGATTTGACTACAGTGTAACCGATGATGCGAGGTCGCAATTCTGCCAGGATGCGCAAGATCTGTTCTTTCGTTTTCCCGTTTCGCACGGCTTCAGCTGCCGCGAGAACCATGAGCCCGGTCCCCATGGATAACGACAAAGAGTCTACCACCTCGATGTCAGCGTTAGGGAAACTCGCTTTTGCAAGGTTAGCGCATTGGCACGTCCCACTGGCTGTGGAAGCTATGTGAATCGAAATGATAGTTGAGATGCGCTGAAGCAGCCTACGATAGATGGAAATGAACTCAGCTGGGGCAGGCTGCGAAGTGTGTGGCACCTCCGGCCCTCTAAGCTTCTCGTAGAATTCTTTGCGCGTGATATCGATACCATCACGATACGTGTCGTTCCCGAATTGTATCTTGAGAGGAGCGACGGCTATATCGTATTCGTCAATGATCTCTTGTGGCAAGCTCGCGCCGCTGTCGGTCACGATCGCGATCTCTTTCTTAGCAGAATCACTTTCCATGTTGTTCATACTTCCCCTATTCTATAACGAACCCTAAAATCCTGCCCAGACCCGACGATCTGGTAAATCTTATTGAAAGCCAAGGTATAAGGAGTCTAGATCCGGGCATGATTAGTCGGCACATGAATCAAGGCAATAACGTTCACATCAAGTTTTCCCATGGCTACGTGGAGAATTCTCAAATATGCAGAAACCCGGCGAAATTCGGGAAAGAGAGCCTGGAGGAATACCGGAGGTTATGTCGAAGATGGGCTTTGTGGCGCCAATGGAGATTTACGAGAAGTGCTATAGCAAGAAGCCTGTTGACCATCGGAGCCCGCCGCAAGCCTCCAGGCTTTAGCCCGTGCGGAGCGTCACCTTGACCCAACATACCTTGAGGAAGGAGCGATGGCGGTTATGGAGATCGACGAAAAATGCTATGGCGAGAGGCCCATCTATCTTGATGCAACATATCCCGTGGAGCGGCGCGTTGATGATCTGATCTCCAGAATGACTTTGGAAGAGAAAATTGCGCAACTGGGGTCTGTTTGGACACGAGATCTCCTGACGGACGGGAAACTTTCCTCTGAAAAGGCTGGCCAGCTTCTCAAGAATGGGATAGGCCAGATAACGCGTATTGCAGGGGCGACTTCTCTGCCCCCAAATGAAGTTGCGGAGCTTGCCAATGAAATTCAGAGGTTCCTTGTGGAAAAGACTCGCCTTGGAATCCCGGCCATTATACACGAAGAATGCCTGAGCGGCTTTATGGCGATGTCTGCCACGACCTTCCCGCAGGCCATAGGCCTGGCCAGCGCATGGGATCCTGAATTAGTGAAGGAGGTCTCCTCTGTAATACGAGAGCAGATGAGAGCCACCGGGGCTCACCAGGGGCTATCTCCAGTGCTTGACGTGGCCAGGGACCCAAGATGGGGAAGAGTGGAAGAGACTCTGGGCGAGGATCCATATCTTGTTATGACCGTAGGTTGCGCTTATATCAAAGGGCTTCAGGGCGAAAGGCCAGGATCCGGCATCATCGCCACCATCAAGCATTTCGCAGCCCATGGTTTCTCCGAAGGTGGGCGCAATTGCGCGCCTGTCCACGTGCCGCCCAGGGAGCTTCGAGACACTTTCCTCCTTCCCTTTGAAGCGGCTGTAAAAGAGGCAGGTGCTGGCTCCGTCATGAATGCCTATCACGACATCGATGGAATACCATGCGCGGCTTCCCAGGAACTGCTCACCAATATACTCAGAGAGAAATGGGGATTCAAGGGGTTTGTAGTCTCTGACTATGGCGCCATAGAAATGCTCCAGACCTTCCATCATGTTGCCGGATCTAAGAAGGAGGCCGCGAAAATGGCCCTAGAGGCGGGAATTGATATAGAATTACCGGGCGTAAATTACTACGGTGAACCTCTCATTGAGGCTGTCAGGGAAGGGCTCATATCTGAGGCGACCATCGACGAAGCTGTACGAAGGCATCTACGAGCCAAATTTATCCTTGGGCTTTTTGAAAACCCTTATGTCGATGCTGGTAAGGCCCCTGTTGTCTTTGACACTCCTGAACATCGGGAGATAGCCCTCAAGGCCGCCTGTGAATCCATCGTTCTTCTCAAAAATGAGAATGGAGTATTGCCCCTTTCAAAGAATGTCGGGTCTATTGCAGTAATAGGGCCCAGCGCAGCGAGCACAAGAAATCTCCTCGGAGATTACAGTTATACCGCCCATCTATCCAAGGAAAAGGATGCCGTGCCGATTGTAAGCATTCTAGATGGAATAAAGAGCATGGTTTCCTCTGATACCGCTATCCATTATGCAAAGGGTTGTGAAATCTCGGGAGATTCCACCGATGGTTTTGCGGAAGCCATAGAGGCAGCGAAAAAGGCCGAAGTGGCCATAGTTGTCGTAGGTGAAAGGTCAGGCCTATCAGCCAATGATACATCGGGTGAAGGTCGAGACCGGGCGGATCTACGTCTTCCGGGAGTTCAAGAAGAGCTGATCAGAGCCATACATGCCACAGGGACGCCTGTGGTAGTTGTCCTCATAAATGGCAGGCCCCTTTCAATAGAATGGATGGCTGCAAACGTGCCCGCTATCCTCGAAGCATGGCTCCCTGGTGAAGAGGGTGGAAATGCCGTTGCCCGTGTACTCTTCGGGGATTACAACCCAGCAGGCAGGCTGCCCATCTCATTCCCCGGGCAATCAGGCCAAATCCCTGTATACTACAGTCGCAAGCCGTCATCATGGAAAGACTATGTCTTCGCGAGCGCGAAGGCTCTCTTCCCATTTGGCCATGGATTGAGCTATACGAAATTCGAATACAGCAATCTCGAGATAAGTCCCGATAAAGTGGGACCGGCTGGGAAGGTGAATATAAGCTTTGATATCATGAATACCGGAGAACGGCCTGGCGATGAAGTCGTCCAGCTATACGTGCATGATGTCATTGCGAGCCTCGCAAGGCCGGTAAAAGAGCTAAAGGGTTTCAGACGCATAAACCTCAAAGCCGGTGAGAAGAAGACTCTTACCTTCATCCTCTCGATGGACCAGCTGGCCTTCCATAATAGGGATATGAATCTCGTCGTGGAACCAGGTATGTTTGAGGTAATGGTTGGCAGTTCGTCGGAAGATATCAAATTGACGGGGAGTTTTGAGGTCGTCGGAAAGGAAAGAGAGATAACCGGCACAAGGTGCTTCTTCTGCCAGGTTATCGCTGATTAGGCCATCGGTGCGAGGTTATAGTCGAATGAACCACATGAATGCCATGAGTATTCACGATAGGGCGGTCTCCAGTGACAGAGACCGCCCCCATCCGTGGCTATTGATTCAAGCTTGAAGCTCGCCCAGCTGCACTTTCATCCTTCTGCTGGCACATCATACCATAGCAGAATGAACGACTTTATTTGATCGCATATCGCGTCATATGCCAAGATGAGCTTTCAGATTCCATAGTCCCACTTTCACGCTTTCCACCGGAGGCATATTGTATTCCTCGGTCTCAATAAGATACCACTCCACGCCCACCTCTGGAGCAGTAGCAACTACCGCATCGAGATCAAGGGCTCCAGTCCCAACCTCGGTCTGTTTCTTTTCCTTGGTGAAATCCTTGACGTGCACCAGTGGACAACGGCCGGAATATTTCTTCATATATGCTACGGGATCTACCCCAGCGTAGAGAAGCCATCCGAGGTCAAGCTGCGCTTCAACGCTTTCAGGGCAGGCCTCTTCAAAAAACAGGTCCAGAGCATACTTTCCGTCAACAGGGGTAATCTCCCAGGCATGATTATGGTAACCCAACCTGAGCCCGCGCTCCTTGCATTTCTCCCCTATATCGCTCATAGACCGGGCAAAGTTTCTCCACCCCTCTGCATCCTTCACCAGTTCCCTCGGAGCGCCGGGGCAAACGACAAATTTGGCCCCAAGATCACATAGGAAATCAAGCACAGATGGCAGATTATTCTGGAGCTCGGCAAAACCTATATGGCTCCCGACGGCGCGAAGCCCCAGGTCATTAAGGATCTTTTTAAGCTCCTGACTGCTCAGGCCCCAGTAGCCTGCAAATTCCACTCCCTCATATCCCATGCTGGCCACTGCTTTGAGCACGCCCACAAAATCTTTCTTTGCATCCTCACGCAGCGAATAAAGCTGAAGTCCGACCGGAATCTTCATTGTTTCACACACCTTTCTTTAGGAAAAGAATGCCGCTCGTTCTAGAACATCACTACAGCCTCAATCAACAGATCTATTCGGTGCCGACTTCGGACTTCCTGCCGCAACAAGAACTTATGGAAGTTTATCTAAACTATGGGATTTTTCATGATTTGCCACGGGGTTTTCACGTACCATGGCCGGTATGGTTTTCCAGCCCAGATGTTTGCATGCTTCAAACCGCAGGTGCCCAGCCAAAATGTCATAGGCACCGTCCTGCGGGCGCCGCACAACTACGATTGGCTGTAAAAGGCCCCTAGTTGCGATACTCTCCGCCAACTGCTCGATATCTTGTTGGTCTACTTGGCTACCTTTATATCGAATGAGGTCAATGGGAATCTCGCATATACCCTGTATCTCCTTGTCAAGGGGGAATTCACTTGCCTTCCTGCCCACACCCACCCGGTACGAATAGATGTATGGGATTGCGAGATCAACCGATTTAGCCTTCTGAAACTCGTTGAATATTCTCTTGGTGATCTGATAGGCAATTTCGGGACGGTCTTTCACCCTGGTCTGATAGCGTAACCTCAGATAAACGCCATAATCATACCAGTCCGAACGGATGTAAGGCTTGACTCCAGTTGCCTCGATTATATCCTTGGTAACCTCCTCCGCTGCATCAAGCAGAATTCTCTCCGCGGTTTCCCAGTCAGAGTCATAGGTGATTCTTATTACAACCTCGTCCAACATATATGCCGCCTCTTGAGTTACAGTGTAATTGATTACCACCTGACTGAAGAGCATTGCATTAGGGACGAGGATGTACCTCCCAACAGCCTCCTCACTCCCGATGGTGCCTCCTACCTGGTTTAGTATAGTATACATTACTCCGATGTCTTGAACGTCCCCTGTCAGACCTAAACTTGGAAATTGAACGCGGTCCCCCGGTCTGAATGGGCGCATCAAAGACACCAGTGCCCAGGCCGCGAAACCGCTTACCGGCGCCTGGAGAGACCAGCCTAGTAACATTCCCCCAAAAAGGGTGAAAAGCGTGCCAAATGACGCAAGTTTTCCGATCCCGTAGGCAACTCCCGTGATGAGGCAGAATATCATTAGTAGGCGATAGAGCCGGCTCACCATTAGCCCTTCGACCGGCGGTTTAGATGAGAACCTAAAGGAGAGCTCCGTTGCCAGTGCCAAGATTTCATAGGCCGCCGCAATCCCTGCAAGAAGCGCTATGAATTCCAAAAGAGTAAGCCCAGATGGAAGGCTGAAGGTTTTTACACCGAGATGCTCTGCAATCAAGGATGCAGCAACCATCCCGATCCATAAGCCGATCCATACAACTCTCCTGGGCTCCTGCCTTTGGCTCTCCATCCTTGATCCTCCTTCTTTGTGGGTCATCCCACTTCTCAGAGGATAACCAAATGAACTTGTCCCCGGGACCGGTCTTATTCTCTAAAGATAAGTAAGTTTCTCCCTGTATTTCTCTAGAAAGGCCCTATTGTGTCTGTCTCCCTCGTCAAGATTCCCGCTCAAGAATACAGGCACCTCTACTCCGGCTTCTACGAGTCTGCCAATTACCTCCACGATGATGGCGTTCAATATGGCACACCCAGCGATAGTGGACGTGGGACCGGTCTTGACACCGAGGCCTTCCACTTCTATAGCTGCATCACCCGGCACCCCGCAGTTATCAAGAACAAGGTCTACATCAGTCTCGAAAAGCCGCTTACCGCTCGGGTGCCTTGAGGAGACCGAACTAGAATATCTGATAGATGTAAGGACTATTACCTTCGCGCCCCGTTTCTTTGCCTCCATGGCTATTTCGATGGGCACAGGGTTGCGTCCCGAAACCGAAGCGACTATGATCACATCTTTGTCAGAGATCCTCGTATTCCTAATTATCACTGTGCCGTAGCCAGGCAAACGTTCAATCTCTGAGGTCATCGGAGCAGGTCTTACATCCAATGACAAACCCGGAGCAAAGATAGGGTTGACAAGCATAAGTCCGCCGGCTCTGTATACCAGTTCCTGCGTGAGTATTCCTGTGTGGCTCGCGCCGAACACATACAACACCCCACCGGCGATGATTGAATCAGCGATCATTTGTGACGCAGTATGGATGGAATCCATCTGCGTCCTGCGAATCTCATCGAGCACTTTCCCTACGGTATCGAAATACCTTTCTGCCAGCAATTCAGGTCCACCTTTCTTATATAATTAATATCCGAGCAGTTCATACCTTTCCTTCATTTTAGCGTTAAAATCCTCCGCACCTTCAATGTGCACTTTTCTGAGAACCGAAGGGACCACCCCTCTCTCCGTCAGTTTCAACATAGCTTCCCCGATAACTGCCCAAAATGCGCAAACAGCTGTGATGCCAGACGTGGGACATACCTTTGCGTCCAGCCCAGGCACCTCCAGCGCAGCGTCGCCGATTTCTCCAGGATGGTTGATACATACATCACAGACCTGATAGAGATACAGTCCGGATGGGTGTTCAGATTGCACACCCGGTGCCGTCGCGTAGGAAAGGGTAGTAAAGGCAATACATTTGACTCCACGCTTCCTGCCTTCGATAGCCAGCTCTACGACCTCACAGGTAGTGCCACTCACCGATCCGATTATGAGAACATCGCCCGGCTCTACGTTGCTCAGGTCAAGCACGTGTCTCACGAGTAGGAGACGATTCTCAATACTCGTCTTGCGGGGCTTCTTGCCTCGAGGATGGGTTACAGGATTTGCTACATTGACACCGAATGACAGTGGCGCCACAAACAGGGGACCTCCAGCGCGCCCAACGGCTTCATGGGTAAGTATATGGCCTGTATCATGAATATGTACGACCCCACCATGCGCCATCGAATCGGCTATTAAGTCTGCTGCCCTGGAAATGCTCTCCTGCTGAGAATCCTCTAGTGTGCGCAGGAGTTGGTAAATCACCTCGAAATACTTCCTTGCCATCATAAACGGTCGCCGCACGAATTCCTGCCCTTTGCTGAGCAGGAAAGTGCAATGCCTCCTTCCGCAGCGTTCTTGATTTCAGCACGCAATTTCTCCAAAAGGATCTGGTCCACATCCACCCCAGCTTCACGAAGGGCTATCGCACAAGCTCCCACCACCTGTCCAGCTCTTGCCGGGATGATGGTGGCGCCAGGAAGCCAATCTTTGAGAGTCTCCCGCAGGGGGTTCAAGATGAGGTCCCCTGACTCAAATACTCCACCAGAGAGCACACAAGGGAAAGACTCAGCTTCCGCACCCAAATGTTTTGCGCAGGCAAGGGCCGCAAGGGCGAGTTCTCGCGCCGCTCGGCGAAAGATCTCTATTGAGACTCGGTCGCCTTTGGATGCCTCTTTCGCCACGACACGGGCGATTCCTGCTATTCGATCTCGTCTCTGCAACTTCCCCCTGTACAATTCATCCGTCAATAGACGTATAGTAGTGAGCCCCAGGTATTTGGGGATGACCTGAGTGAGAACGGTTTCCTCGCCACGCCTGTCATAGCCTCTAACGGCCGCCTTGAGCCCCTCTAGCCCTATCCAAAAAGCACTTCCTTCGTCGCCAATAAGGGTCCCCCAGCCCCCCACCGCATGAGTCCTGCCATCCTCCGTCTTGAGCCACGCGAACGAACCTGTGCCCGCGATGATCACCATTCCCCACGTTGAAACCAAGCAACTTGCAAGACCAGCCTCGGCCTCACCGACAAAGACAAGACGGTCTGTGGAAACAAGCCCATCTAGCGCATTCACGCAGATCTCACGTGGGGTAGGGCTCGCAACGCAAACTGCGGCCAAACTAGGATGCTCCCTCTCCGTGGTGCTTCCTATGGTGTTCTTCAACGATGATATCGCCTCACCGATGGCCTGCCTAAAAGACTGGGTAGCGACCTCCGGTTCCACAAAATTGATGTTGGCAGGACCTCCGCGGCCATAGCCCAGGACCTCCCCGTTACAGTTGACGACAGCGCAGGTAGTATTTGTCCCACCACCCGCCAGGCCCATTACACAAAGCCCTATGTCCACCATGCACGCACCCATCCTCACTTTCATCGGTTATCGAGGTGGCATTCCCTCCAGAGTAACTGTGAATTTGTATTTGTCTGCCCTGTAGGTAGAAACAACAAACATGATCGGTGTCCCATCCATGGAATGGTATATTCGTTCCATTCGAAGCACCGGATCACCCTCTGCTATCGTCAACAACTGAGCATCCCTTCCCGAAGCAAGAGCTGCTTCGAGGGTCTGTATGGCATATGCGAATTTCTGGCCATACTTGCTTTCAATCAGTGCATTCAGCGAATTCCCCTCTAAATCGTCATCAATGAGTGTCGGGCAGAGACGATAGACAACATATGCTGTCTCGATAGCCATGGGTTTGCTGTCCGCAAGCCTAACCCTGTCTATGAAGATCACAGGTTCTCCTATAGCTGTCTTCAGCTTGTCAGCAAGGCCCTTTGGCGCATTAAGGAATCCTTTCTCCAGGACCCGACTTGAAGGTTTCATCCCCCTAGCCAACATATCCTGCGTGAAACTTGTTATTATAGCAAGGTGTTGTATGATTTTAGGACCCGCTACGAAGGTACCCTTCCCTTGCTGACGATATAGAATTCCTTCACCCGTAAGCTCCATTAGCGAACGTCTTACCGTCATGCGACTTATCCCGAAATCCCGAGCTAGCCCAACTTCCGCACTCAGAGCACTGGAACCCTTACGGTACCTATGTTCTTTGTCAAATTACGTCACTATCTTACGACCATGTCTTCACCGGCTTGATCATCCGGGGCGATATGCCTAGCGCCT
>JABLXA010000035.1 GCA_013178415.1 Bacillota bacterium
GCAATATTTACGACCTGCAGGCGATAATGGGGCATACCACACTGGAAATGGCTAAGAGGTATCTTCATATCACGAGCCGCGACATTAGAGACGCGATGCGGAAAGCATCACCCCTGAACGTGGTGCTGCCTCAAAGGACGAATATGCGGAAGCTCAGAAAATAGGGGAGTATTCATGTTGGAACTTGTCTGTATCAGACTAATGTGTTATGCATGTTGAATACCTCATGCAACAAGGAAGAAGAGGCTCCCTAGTAATTCGGGAGTCTCTCCTTTTCTGGCCTTTGCCCCATTTAAGGGATTGGGCGGGAATTCCCCTATGGGTCAAGCCCAAGAGTCTACCCTATTCATCTGCCTGTGAAAGCCATTGATCTACAGGCTCAGACTCGAAGATTTCCTCAATTTCGCTCGTGGGATATAGATTTAACTCAACTAGGCACCGTTTGATAGCTTTCCCGAAAATCCTCTTTGCAATTATGAGATGTGATCTATCTCCCATGTAGGTAAGTCTGCTTGGGTCCGGGGTCCTTCCATGGACGATATCGTTCCGGAGGTTATAGAGGTCATAAGCCCACCACTCAACAAGGCTTCGAGTCATTTCTCTTTCCGTCTTTCCTCTGCAGTCCTGGACTGTAATCTTTCGCGTCTCATTGATTGGCGCTGGGTCTCGGACAATCTCCTTCACCTTACTCATGAATTCAAACTTGTTGTCAAAATCAAACAGAGACTCAAAGGCTATCACCAGACACACAATTCTTGACCAATCACTGACCATCTCATTTCGGGTCCACGCGCGACAGAACCATTCAAGTGCAGTAAAAATCCTTTGAATCTTGTCCTCCTTACTGTCGACTAGTCTTCCCAATCCAGACGAGAATTCATTACCACAAAACGGAACAAGCGGTTCATACGCAGAGTATGGCTTGAGGAACTTCACCATGTCGACCGACGAAAAGTGCGAATCCTCGATAGTTATACCTGAATGGCCGGGAGAATAGTTTTGAAAATAGACGACCCAAGTATCTGTTGAAACCCTTTCCCACGGGTCATCCATAATCGCTGAGAAAGCTACTGCCCGCGCTACTCTTAAAACGTTTTCGATATCGTCTACATTTAAACCTTGTCTCGGTGATATTACTGACAGACTCTCGCAGACGACCTCCTGCAATCCAGGTCCTAGCTTTGTGTAGAGATAGCGGGAGAAGTATCTTTCAAGTGTAGTCCTTACTAAGGGATCAGTCACATACTTGTCTCGCAGAGACCAAAAATTCCATATTCGGTAATTGCCAACAAGAAGTTCGCTGCCTAGAGATGCCCATGGCATAAACGCAATAGTACAACTGTCTTGTTTCATACTATCTCGCCTCGTATACTCTGGCCTGCATATTCTGGCTGAAATCATAATAAACCCCAGGGAATATGACTGGGCGGCAAAGCCCGCTTGCTCTTAAGTTGCATTTCCTGTTTATTCCTGGTTGCCATTGAATATTGTCATCTAGCAGGCAAAAGAGACTCCCGAATTACCAGGGAGTCTCTTCCTTTTCTACCCTTTGCTATCCCTTTGGGCGGCAATTGGGCGGCAGAAAAGGCAGGCTGAAAGTCTGGTGAGTCATTTGGAGGCAATTTTGCCTACCGCAGCCAGTATCTTCTCACGTTGAAATGGCTTTCTCACAAAGTCTCTCGCACCATTCTTGATAACGTCTATCACTATTGATTCCTGGCCAAGGGCACTACGCATGAGGATGTTGGCTTTGGGCATTCCTCAAGTGCAACCCCAATCTCTATAGGGCCGTATTGGGTAACCAAGGGTATCACAAGCCTTTTGAGGTTTACCGTGGATATTACGGCATCTTTGCCTCGGACAATAGTAGGAGGCGTTATTTTGACTATGTAACCCAATCTTTCAAGTTCCGAGCCTGCCAAACCGGTAATGACATTGCCGAGCTCGCCTATTCCACTTTCTGCGAGACTATCGAATTCCTCTACCGATTGGCCTAGCATGACCTCTATGAGGCTTCTAGCCGTTCCTTCGTTCATACTATACATGACAATACCTCTCAGCTGTCCCGTCACACCTATCAGAACTGTAATGTCGTGGCCGGTGAAGCGTGATTCCTGGAGTGCAAGACGTCCTCTCTCAATCTTGGCGCCGACTTCGGTTTCGAGAACCTGGTAAGCTGCACTTACAAACGGATTTATAAATTGGGCCTTCACGACCATTATGCTCCTTTCTCAGGATGGCTTGCTTGAAGCAGATTGCCAAGATCTAAGGCGGTCTTATCCTTGGAGGGCAAATCTGCCTACTGCAGCCAGTATTTTGTCAGGTTGGAATGGCTTTACCACAAAGTCTCTCGCACCATTCTTGATAGCTTCTATCACTATTGATTCCTGTCCAAGCGCACTGCACATGACAATCTTGGCTTTGGGATCTAAGGAAATGATTTCTTTTAATGCTGTCAAACCATCCATCACGGGCATAGTAATATCAAGAAGCACCACGTCAGGTTTCTCTTCTAAGTATTTCTGGATTGCCTCCTGACCGTTTGATGCTTCTATTACCGTATAGTCCTTGCCCTTCAGGAGGTTCGCAACCCTAAGCCGCATAAAGGCTGCGTCATCCACGATCAACACCTTGCCCATATCCTCTTTCACTCCTTTGGAAGTTGTCATTTTGGAAGTAGCTGTCGTTTGTCGCTATAATCGTTTCTACGTTCTTCTTTTTATCACAATTTCTACCCTGCGATTTAACTGCCTCCAGTGGGGGTCTGTGTTGGGATATTCAGGCCTATATTCCGCGCACCCTACGATTTCAAACCTCCAGGGTTTAAGTCCGCAGTTGTTAATGAAATACCTTACTACAGCCCCGGCACGGGCTGCGGAAAGCTCCCAGTTAGAGGGGTAAAGTATGGTATTTATGGGCAGGTCATCTGTATGTCCCTCCACCCTCAAATCCCTATCGGGAATCTCCCTTAAAACCGCGGCGATCTTCTGTAGAACAGGAAGGGCTTCTGGCCGCAGTTCGCTCTTTCCCAAGTCAAAGAAGACCTGTTCCTTAAGCCTTATCATAATCCCGCGCTTTTCGGAGGAGACAGTTACCTTTCCTGCTAGGCCTTCTCTCTGTATCAAATTGCGGAGTTTATTGTAGAGCTCCTCATCAGATATGCCCGGAGGTGCCTTGGTATTGTCAAGAATCTGTGGGACTATCACTGGCTCAACGGACGTGATTGCCAATGTCCTCCTAAACGATGCCAGGGCCTGCTGAAATCTCTTAAGGTCTACCCTAGAGTAGCTATAAAGAAGTACAAAGAACGTTAGAAGGAGGGTTACCATGTCTGCATATGTCAAGAGCCATTCAGGCGATTCTTCATTTCTTTTCTTGGAACCGAACAGAGTTTTTATAGCCAAATCTGTTTACCTCCTGCATCTCAGATAGCTGCTGCTTCGCCTGAGATATCCGGTTGAGCTTCGCCTTCTTTCTGAGGTCGCTGGCTGATTATGCTTTCCGACCCCTCATTTCGCTTTTTGGGTGAGAGGAACCGGTATAACTTTTCCCTTATCAGCCTGGGGGAATCTTCCTTCCAGATCGCCAGCAAACCCTCCAGCATGAGGATTTTTACAAACATTTCTTGCTCGCTTCTTAATTCAAGTTTTCCGGCAAGCGGATTGCAGATGAGATTTGCCCACAGGGACCCGTAAAGGCTTGTAAGCAGAGCCACGGCCATTCCCGGTCCGATCTTGTCCGGGCTGTCAAGGCTTCTCAGCATTTGAATCAACCCTATCAGGGTTCCTATCATTCCAAATGCCGGTGCCAGAGAGGCCATTGTTCTCAGAATTCGCTGTCCCAGGGCATGTCTTGATTCAAGGGATGCAAGCTCTATTTCCAACATCTGTTTTATGGTATCATGGTCATGACCATCGACAATCAGTTCAATTCCCTTAGCTAAGAACTCATCTTTTATGGTGAGTTCAGCGGACTCAAGTGCCAGGACTCCATCCTTTCGGGCCACCTCTGAAAGTCTTACCATCTCTTCGATTACATCTTGTATCTTAGGGAGCCTTACGATGAAGGCGTTTTTTACGACAGAAAGTAGTCCCAGAATATCAGAAATTGAATAGTTGATTAAGACTCCTGCAAAAGTGCCGCCCATTGTTATCAAAAGGGAGGGCAGGTCAAGGAAGATTTTAACGGAACCGCCCATGGTAATCGCGGCTAATATCAAGATTACCCCTGATATGAGGCCTATGATCGAAGCCGGGTCCATCAATAATCGCTTCCCTTCCGCAAGTTAAACAGGCTTTTAACATAGATCCCTAAGCTGCGGGTGCGGCGCGCTTTGAAGCCATCGAAAGGAGCTCCGAGGTTTCAAGTACGAGGATAACCTGGCCATTACCCAAGATCGTCGCTCCCGCAATTCCTTCAATGTGTCCAAGCTCTTCGCTAAAATTCTTGAGAACAACGTTTTCTACGGTCTTTACCTTGTCTACTACCAACCCTATCTTGCGGTTCATATGATGGAATACAAGAATATTGCCGCTATCGAGGTTTCGCGTCGGAATGCTAATAAGCAATTCTTCCAGTCTGATAAGGGGCAGAGATTCTCCCCTAAAAACCATAGCTTCACCATGCATCACCCGTTGTATCTGTAGAGGATTATACGGAAGTATCTCCAGGATGTCCTGAAGAGGAACAGCATATGTCTGCCCGCCGGCTTCCACCAATAGGGCATCCAAAATTGAGGCGGTAAGCGGCAACCGGAGATGAAACGTAGTGCCCTGTCCCGGTTCTGTCTTTACCTTCACAGTGCCTCGAACCTGTGAGAGGTTATTTTTTACAATATCGAGACCAACCCCTCTTCCCGATATGTCGCTTATTTCCTCGGCTGTGGAGAATCCGGGAGTAAATATCAGCTCCAGAAGCTTTTCCTCATTCATTAGTTCAGGTTTATAGCCGAGAGCCTCAGCCTTGGCACTTATTTTACTGACATCTATGCCGCGGCCATCGTCTTCTACAAATATGTTTAGGTAACTCCCTTCTAATTCGCAGGCCAAACGAATCCTGCCCTTTTTAGGTTTCCCAAAGCGTAACCGGTCCTCAGGATATTCCAGACCATGATCTATGGCATTTCGCACTAAGTGGATAAGAGGATCGGAGAGCACCTCCAGAATATGCTTATCCACTTCCATATTTCCCCCTTCGACAAGCAACTCTGCTTCCTTTTTCAACGTTATGCATAAATCTCGGACCAGACGATGGAAACGTACAAATAATGTGCTGACTGGCACGAGGCGCATTTTGAAAACCTCATGCTGAAGCTCATCTGTAAGGCGGGATAATTGCTTTAGAACTTCTCTAGATGTGTTGATATCGGTTCCACTCCTCTTGGCAAGTTCCATAGTCATTTCATAAAGCCGCTGACGCTGTATGAGGATCTCGCCCACCAGGTCCACTAGATGATCCAAACGGCGTGAATCAACTCGAATGGTTTGTCCCATCTCGAAGTGGCTATCGGGGGCTTCGGAGCGGGGACCAGTATGTCCCTGCTGGTCTTCTGCTTTAGTCACCTGGGCTGATGTGGTTTTTGGAGATTCCGTTTCTTTGTGATGGCTTTCATCTGAATCCCCTGAAGGCTGGATCTCACTGATCGAAAACGGGAAGCCAGTGCCCTTTAATATGTTAATTACCTCTTCCTCATTGCCTTTCAATGTTATAACTAGCCCCTTTTCAGCTTGCAGGAGATCTTTTTCATCATCGCTTGGCCATCTGTGCTCGATGTTTGCGCACCTGCGCAGTTCATTTTCAATCAGAACAGTTCGTGCGAGAACCATTTCCTCCCCATTAAGGTCGATTTCAACCCGAAGCTGGGCTTCATTCGTTTCTTCAAGTGCATCATACATGGAAGAGATGGGGTCGAGTGCTCCTGACCATTCCATCCCTTCCCCAGCTAGTTTGTTAAGGGCATTTCGGATGAGGTCCACCAATACAAGCATTCTGCCGATCAATCTAGGTTTCAGGCATATCTCACCGTTTCTTATCAGTGTTAAGACATCCTCGATACTGTGGGCCATTTCCGCTACGGGAAAGTATCCCATGCTGGCTGCTCCGCCTTTCAAACTGTGAGCCTGTCGGAATGCCTCTTGTATCGACTCATCATCCAGGCCTTCTGTTTCACCGCGAAGGAGGAGTTCCTCAATGCGAGCCACCTGAGATGCTGCTTCTTCCAGAAAAACCTGCTGGAGTTCCTGGTCTATGGTCCCGGTGACGACCCGAGGAAACATTGCGAGGGAAACGAGCACCCGGCATTCCGGGAAATTCGCAGAGAGTTTTTGACGCAGGATTGCAGTGGAAGACAAAGGAGAAACCAGAAGCAGGCGGACTTCTCTGGGCTTAGGCCCAGGAGTTGCAATAATTAAGTCGTGTCCTTGCTCAGTAATCCCAGACCTTGTCTTAAGACTGTTAAAGGAATCTTCAGAGCTACACCAAAGGCTCACTTCGTAGATTTTTGTGTCTGTCTCGGCATATATGGAAAGGGATCCATAATCCCAGGGAGTTAATAGTGAGGACAATGCGTTGCTTACTGCAAGGTCAAATCCAGCCTTCCGAAGTGTGGTAATATCTTCAGCCACTGAGGCCTCTCCGAAAGGTTCCGATGGCCCTTGACGCGAGCTACCTGCATTCCCCTGGTCGGGGGTAAAGACTTTGGTAAGTAAATCGCAGGATTCCACAATCCCCTTACAGAGTTCTTGGGAAAGAAGTTCCCCTTCAGTTTGAGTAGCAGCCTTCAACATCAAAAATCCCATACGGGACAGTGTTTCCCGGGCTTGTGACGTTAGCCCCTCAAAAGCAGCTTTCCATTTCAACTGCGTGAGTGGTTTAAGTGCGGAATGAATATCTTGTTGCGAGACTGCTTGCCTGATGTAGTCTACAAGCTCTATTAGCTCGACCATAACTCATAACCCTCCCCATTACTTCATTCCAAGGTGTAAGGCTTTACTATACCAGATGGAAAACCCTCAAAGAAGGGCGCATATTTCGCCTGGAATCATGTAAAGCGGAAGAATGCGTATTGCTGCTCCTAGTTCGGCTGCCTTTCCCGGCATGCCATAAACTACGCAAGTTTCTTCGGACTCTGCAATTGTAAAGCCACCTTTGTCTTTGATGGCTTTCAGTCCATAAGCCCCATCAGCCCCCATGCCCGTTAGGATAATCCCTAGGGCTTTTCTACCCAAGGTATTTGCGACTGAAATCATAGTTAGATCCACGCAAGGTTTGTAAAGATCCCTCTCTCCCGGTAGCGCTACGCGTAGGCAAAGTTCGTTTCCACTTCCTTCGACCAGCGTTTGGTAGCCAGCAGGCGCTACAAAGCAACTCCCGGGGGTTACCGGGTCACCATCTTCAGCTTCCTTTACCTTCAACCTACTGGACTCATTTAAGCGCTCTGCAAGCAGTTTCGTAAACCCAGGAGGCATATGCTGTGCGACTATGATCCCGCACGGCAAATCTGGAGGAAGACTGCCAAGTATCTTGTGGAGGGCAGGGGGACCGCCGGTAGAGGATCCGATAACGACCAGATCAAAACGTTTTGTCCACTTGCCGGAAGAAGCTATCTTCCCTTCCGCCCTTCTCCGGTCGGACATGATCTGAATGATTTTCTCTCTTCCTAGGGAAGCAGCCGCTCTTACCTTAGTGACGAGTTCATTTGAGATCAATGAGATATCGGTAGATGCAATGGACGATGGCTTCGTGACAAAGTCTACAGCGCCCAAATCTAGTGCTTTTAATGTGACATCTGCTTCGGCCGTGGTAAGGGAACTTACCATGACTACCGGAAATGGTCCCTTTGCCAGAAGCTCTACCAGCGCCTGTAACCCATCCATATTTGGCATTTCAACATCCAAAGTGATTACGTCGGGAGAAAGCTCCTGGGCTATGGCCACCCCTTCCTTCCCATCCTTTGCTGTGCCTACGACTGCGATGTCGCTGCAGGATTCCAACATTTTCCGGAGAGCCAAGCGCATGAAGGCCGAATCATCCACTATCAATACCCTGATCTTCCGTTCTTCCACGCTATTCCGTCCTTTCAGCTGGAGTCTCGTCGGCGTCTTTCACATAATAAAAGTACTTGGGAGTTAATACCACCTGGAATCCGATCTCGTGCCTGAGCTGTTCTGTTTCCCCAAGAACCAAAATTCCCCCAGGTTTGAGCCTTTTTCTAACGTTCTCGATGACATTTTGTCTAAGGGTTTCATTGAAATAGTAAAGCACGTTTCGCAAAAGACAGATGTCAAATTCGCCAGGGGGCCCTGTTTCCTCGCAGAGGAGGTTGGTCCAGCGAAAATCCACAAATCTCTTGATCTCGGGTTTCACCCGAAAAAAATCCCCGGGGAGACGTTCAAAAAATCGCAAATACTCTTGAGGCATGCTTCGAAAAGAAAGGGAACCATGATGGTAAATCCCGGCCTTGGCCTTCTCCAGTGCTCTCCTGTTTATGTCGGTTGCGACAATTGGTGGCTTTAAGTCGCTCCAAACAAGAAAGGGATACTTTGCTGCAATCAGCATGGCAAGTGTATAAGGCTCTTCGCCTGTGGCGCATGCTGCGCTCCATATAGATATCTTCCCTTGGAGCAGGTCATCGAGAGCAAGCTTCTCTTCTACAATATGTTCAAGCACGGCCTGGCCCCGGAAAAAGAAGGTTTCCGTCACGGTTAGATGATCCACCAGGGTTTGAAAGTGCTCTTCCGGTAGATATTTGAATTCAGCCTTGTACTGATGAAGGAAGGTACAGAACTCTTCTATGCTCTGATAACCCAGATTGACGCCCGCTCGTTCTATTTTTCCCAGGAGTATCTCCAGCGGTTGGTTTAGCAGAGTCAACCCTATGCAGTGTTCGAGCCAGCCCAGTATCTCCCTTAATGTTTCCGTGACGAATCCGGTCATCATGTTGTATTTATCCCCTAATTACGCATTGCACTGCAGCTTCTTGTAAACAAGGCAGTCAGCATCTATAGCTTCAAAGAGGGTGTATAGCCCGAAATAGGAAATGGTCTCACCCTCGCCTAAGAATAGCAATCCCCCCGGCCTGAGAGAGGCATGAATTCGTCTTATCGCTGACAGAGCAGCTTGGGGGTTGAAGTAAATCAAGACATTGCGGCAGAATACCACATCAAGGTCTTTGGGATATGGATCCATCCCCGCAAGGTTAAGGCTGAAGAATTGGACCAAGCATTTTACTATGTCCTTGATTCTTAACTGATTCCCCTCGGGAAGTACATACTTTCTGTATTCTTCAGGTATCTGCCACAGCGACTCAATTGGATAAACCCCTTCGGCGGCTATTTCCAGAGCTCCTGTGTCTATGTCCGAGGCTAGGACCTCAACGCCTATATTGTTTTTAAACCCATCGCAGGCTTTCTTGGCCACTATGGCCATTGAGTATGGTTCTTGCCCGAATGAACATCCTGCTGACCACATACGTACTGTTTTACTCCCCGATGCCAGCCTCTGCTTTAGAAATGTTTCAAGGGCCTGAAATTGATTGATATCGCGGAAGAACCGCGTTTCCTTAATGGTGACGCAGGTTATCCAGTCGTTTATGCTGGTTGGCTTTCGCCCCCCTGTGAGGCGTTCAACCCGTGAGGCAAGCATGTCCACCTGTGCAGCGTCATCCTTAAACCCGAGTAAATGGCAGATCCCGTAAAGCTCCGCTCTCATTTTGATTCTGCCCCCTGGAGTAAAGGCAACGTCCAACATGATGAACCCCGTAATTTTCAGGCTTCGGTAGAATTTCACTCGCCCCCAAAAATAGGATCCCCTCCGGAGCAAGCATCCTGACCGCGTTAACGAGGGCTATCTGCTGATATTCAGGCTTCATATGGATGATAACATTCCGCATCATCACAAGGCCGAACCTGTCGTTCCAGCCGGCAGGAGGTTCGCTCAGTATATCATAGTGAATGAACTGCACCCTGTTTCGCAGTGTTTCGGCAATCTGCCAGCCAGCAGGAGTCCGGGTGAACCATCGTTCTCGATAAATCTCGGGCACTTCTCTGAGTTCGTGCGTTCCATATAGACCCTTTCGAGCTATCTCCAGATTCGTTCTGCTTATATCCGCGGCAATTATTCTCCCGAGTTGAGGCTCCCCCCGTTCGAGCACGGTCATGAGGAGGGTATAAGGTTCCTGTCCGCGGGCACAGCCTATGCTAAGCACATCAACGGGGAAGAGTCCCCTTCCGCCGTAAAGAACTACTTCAAGAAGCTCTTCCCAGTACTCCCGGTCACGGAAGAAGTCTGTAGTACTTACCAGGAGCCGCCGGGCGAGCCTTTTTAGCTCGCCCGGCTCTCTCTCGAGCATGTCGGCATATTCTTTCAACGAAAGCCCATTGGGGCAGGAGATCTCTAGTGTCCTCCATCCGGAAGTGTATGCGTCTATTTGAACGTTAGCGCTCTGTTTGAGAATTTCCCGAAACCTTTTCACTTCTATTTCTTCCACGTGTTTGCGTTCTCTCCCTTAATGCCTCAATTGGAGTGTCTGGCCAACTTGCTGAAGGACTGTGTCAAATTCGGAATATGTCCCTTCGCACCTGGTAAGTCCTGTATCTAATTGGTCCCAAATCCGCGGAAGCTTTTCAATTTCGGTTGCCTGAGAGCGGGCGTGTTCGGCAACCTGAGCAGATTGTTTGCGAATACCCGCCACAGCCTGCACAATCTGTTCAGCGGATTTGGTTTGTTCAGATGCGGCTTTGAGAACCTGCTCACTCATCTTCTTAGCATTTGCCACTTCTCCTACAATGAGATCACTGCTGTTTGCGAGTTCCATGGCGCCGCGGGCTACCTGGTTGCTCTGTTCGCGGACATTGGCTACGGCCTGGACAATCTGCTCTGCTGCCTTGGTTTGCTCTCCGACTGCCTTGGTCACCTGCTCGGCACGTTTCCGCATGTTGCCCACGGCAGTGACGACCTGGTCTGCTCCAGAAGCTAACTCTTGAGTGGCTTTGCCAACCTTGGCGGCCTGGTCGCGGACGTTGGCTACCGCCTGCACTATCTGCTCTGAAGACTTCGCTTGCTCGGCAGTAGCCTTAAGCACCTGCTCTCCCATCTTCTTAGCATTTGCCACTTCTCCTACAATGAGATCGCTCCTGTTTGCGAGTTCCATGGCGCCGCGGGCTACCTGGTTGCTCTGTTCGCGGACATTGGCTACGGCCTGGACAATCTGCTCTGCTGCCTTGGTTTGCTCTCCGACTGCCTTGGTCACCTGCTCGGCGCGCTTCCGCATGTTGCCCACGGCAGTGACGACCTGGTCTGCTCCAGAAGCTAACTCCTGAGTGGCTTTGCCAACTTGGGTAGCTTGATCTCTAACATTGGCCACGGCCTGGACGATCTGTTCTACACCTTTTGTCTGTTCTTCGGTAGCTCGTTGCACCTGTTCAGACTGGGTACGGACCTGTCTTACCGCTTCCCTTACCTTATCCCCTGACGCCAGTTGCTCTTCAGTTGAACGAGCGACCCCTTTGACCAGGGTAACCATCTCGGAAGTCTTTGCCTGGATCTCACTGATAGCCTTGGATGTAACTTCGGCGGCTTTTGTGCCCTCTTCAGCCTTGGCAGCCCCCTGTTCCATGGTTCGCACAGCTTCCTGGGTCTGATTCTGTATGCCGCGGATTAATTCGGTGATTTCTTTTGTCGCCTGTGCAGACCTTTCGGCGAGCCTTCTTACTTCATCTGCCACAACAGCAAATCCCCGACCATGTTCGCCTGCCCTGGCCGCTTCGATGGCGGCATTTAGGGCGAGCAGGTTTGTTTGGTCGGCGATTTCCGCTATCACGTTTACAATATCTCCTATCTTTTGACTGCTTGCCCCAAGCTGGCGGATCGCCTCTGCTCCGTCTAGAACTATCTTGCTAATTTCGTTAATGACTTGCACCGCCTGTAGCACGGCATCAGCCCCACGTTGGGTAGCAATGCTCGTTTCTTCCCCGAAATCCGCGGTCTTCTTCACATCGACGGCTACATTCTGGAGTGAGGCTGTCATTTGCTCCGCAGCCGCAGCTGCGGTATCCGTTTCGGCCAACAATCGCTGAGCGTTCTGGGCGACCCCCCGAACTGAAGCAGCCATCTCCTCGATAGAGGATGATATTTCTTCGGCGGAACCAGCAAGGCTTTCGGCGTTCCCTGCGACTCCCTTTATTGAGGATGACATTTGTTCGATAGAGGCCGAGACTTGCTCTACATTGCTTGCAACTTCCTCCATGTCACTGGCGACACCGCGAATCGAGGTGGACATCTCCTCTATGGAGGA
>JABLXA010000036.1 GCA_013178415.1 Bacillota bacterium
GGATATATTCCTGTTTCAACATTCTCCTAACCATATCGCCACCCCTCCTTATAGACTCTCAATATTTATCTATCGGCACCATAGAACCCATTTTCAATATCTATTTATCGGCACCATAGAACACATTTTTAGATACGGCTTAATATTTTCTAGCCTCAAGTATGGGACGCTTCTTAGGAATTCCTGGCGATATCCGTTTCCTATTTGACAATTGTGTTTGGCAATCAAAAAGGGACCCACTGTGGCCATGGAAAGGACCCACTGTGGCCATGGAAAGGGAACCCACCCCGCTTTACGACCCGTTAATATGATCGAGAAGGGACAAGCTCATGTCTCAAATGGCTTGGGCATTGGTCAGGGTAGTTAGCCTAAAGGCATTCGCAGAGCGCTAATACCTCTGTGTATCCATCTCTTATATGGTCAGGATAGAAATACCAAATATTTCATTCGAAGAAGGAGCTTAAATAGAGTTCTGGACTCGACGACTCTCGCGTTCATTCTGGCGGCACTACTTTTTCCTATAGGGATGGCGATAAAGAATCCCCTCCCGCCCTTTCAAGGATTGAAGATGAGTTTTCGCTTTTTAATCTTCTGATAATTTCGTTAACGATAATCGCATCCATTCTTCAAATGTCAAGCGTTAATTCCAAGAGAGACTATCTCTCGTTACGTTGGTAGGATATCGAGGTGACTCAAGATGCGACCCGTAGCATTAATTCTAGGAAGGTTTACGCCAGGTTCCCCGTATGACGCGTTGCCTCTCTTTGTAGGCTACACTTGAATGGATGTCGGTATCGCGTCAGGAGTGACTACGGTGTGTGCATGTGGCTCTGGCCTGGGGACCGTTCCTCCTTTGATGCAGGCATGATGAGAGGGAAGTTTACGCCAATCCAGGTTGCAGGTAGTTTAGCTTACTTATCTAGCCGCTATGTTTTGAAGCATAATCACATTATGCCCCACAAGCCTCCGCTGCTTTTTATTGTAGGGCCACAGCCGGTCTCATAGAGACTCGCCTTGGCATTATTACACCCATTTTTATTGGCCTAGCTGGTGCTACCCAGCGCCCTGCTTGATAACTTTCTATGGAAAATAGGTTAACGCATATCTCCCCGGAGATTTATCCTCCCGTGATCGAATTAGTTTCGCATTACGCTTGTCTACTCTCCCCGGATATATGGCCTCTGGACACCTTAGATGGTGTATAAGCCGATACTCTACCCATAGACATAACCCCCTCGTATGCCCGATAAAAACCGAGCTTGCGGACATCCTATATAATAGTTTTGCATTATATGGGATTATTTGGAAAATTATGAGAAATAGATTCTTCCGCAAATTTCCGAAGACCATTTCCCTATCTCCACGATCCCGGCACTTCCGTTCCATGCCCCACCCCTCTCGGGGCGGTGATACTTAGCCCGTTGGAGGGACGATGCCCACGGCGGATGCTTCTTTACCTATTACCAAGTCTTCATGAACTTTAGCCTATGTTCTCTCGGCAGCTATCACAATCGCGGCTTACATAGCCGCGATTTTTCATTCTCCGTAAAAGGAGGGATATTGATGTCTCTACTCTATCTGGCTTTGGACAGGCTTTCGAAAGGTAACATGACAGGGGCCGCCCACGCCATCCAGCAGGCCTGTGAAAAGAGGGCCTCTTACGGGCTATGCCGTGCAGCTTGCGAGAAGTGCCGCCTGGAGCAGGCAAGGCAAGCGCTCCTCTCAGGGCACGCAACCACCAAAGTAGCGGGCTGACACGAAAGGCCAGGTCACAAACCATCTATGGGCTGCAATATCACGTCATCGAGGTCCAGGCATATACGGACCTACCAGAACCCACCCCGTTAACAAGAACTGAACACCCACGAGAATGATAGGAGGGAACAGAATGTCCACAAGCAATCAAGCTTCAGTTGTTTTGCAGGAACTTGATTCCATTAGCACTGACCTTATGAGGATCTACGATATGAGACCCACAAGCAACAACCATCCATCGGGGATGGTTTCTTTGTTCTCGGGGCTTTTAACCTTCAGGTGTGTGGCCATCAACGATCGAGCTGTGTTGGGGAAGGATGTTCACGTATTCTTTGAAAGGCGGAACGTGACCAGGACTTTCTCGAAGATAGTAGCCCGCCGCATAGCCAGTGGCAGTGACGGCGCACCCCAGGGAGAGCTTCCATTTACCCCGATCCTCACAGTCTACGATACAAGACGGCTACCCGGCAGGAACAATACCGTGGGCATGGGGCGACTATTCGTGTCCCATGCCAGGCTCGGCATAAGCGTTCCTTTCTGGGTGAAGGAACCTGAAACTGGAGCATATAGGATCGTGCTCCCAGGGTACTACATAACTCCGCCATATGACCCGGTAAAGGAGAAGTTCAATCCCAGGGCACTAGAACCCAGGTGGATGGATAAATTCAGGTGGCAGGTGGGTTCTCATGATGTCTCCTCAGACATAAAAGGCGTGGCATTGAAGGGATGGCTCCATGGTGTAGGACTTGAGGGAGTGCCGGCACGCTCCAACCATGAGTGGAGGAGGTGCGCTACCTGCAGGTGGCATGTATTCCTTAATGATGAAGGCCGGAGCACATGGGAGATGAGGGATTACGGCGAGGTAGCACCCCGCCATTTCTGTGCTCACCCAGCCCGCATGAGAGACGGTGATCCTGTGCCGCTTGCAATGGAAGCTGTGAGGTTCGCAAATGAAGCCCTGGCTCACTACGGGAGGAAGGCCAGGGCTGATTCGTTGATCTGGATAACGCCGCATAGGAAAGCCACCCCGGCCCGGCTCCAGGAACAAGCCATCTGGGAGGAAGGGTGTGATCTGCATACCTTCCGTGGCGAGGCTGACTGGTCACGCATTACCTCTGCCAGTGAAAGAGTGGTTATAGAGATCCCCAGGATCGGGACAAATAAGATCCATGAGATTGAAGTGAGATTCCCAAAGAGCCCGGGGCGAAGGCCCCGGGCTTAATCATGACCTCCAGAACACTGATACCACCACGAAAGGAGAATAGATTATGCCAGCCGAGATATGGCAGGCCATGCATATTGACGAAGTAGGACAAGAGGACCATGAGATCACCAGGGGCGACGTTGTCTTGAAGGATGGAGCCATTTACGTTGTCGAGGCGGTACGTGATGGAAGGATAAAGGCTATAAGGGAAGATGGGGTTGAGGTGGTAGCAAGCATGGCTGAGTTCACTCTGCTACAGGGAGATGAGCTATTCCAGGTTTTAGAGGCAAAGGCAAGGATGAAGGAGGGAAAGCAGGCCATGATGACGCAGGCGCTCAATACCGAGAAAGAGGATAAACGCGACGCTGCGGCCCCAACGGAAAGGCCGCTACCGCCCCTCAAAGGCGGCTGGTATCATCTGGATAAGTGTGGTTATGAGATTGCGCCCGGCCTCAAAGTCACCGGGCTTCAGATTCTCAAGGCAAAGTATGAAAGCCCACTCAAGGCATTTATCAACATACGCCTCAACGGAATCCTGACATTGTATGGGTTCAGAATCCTCAAACAAGGAAAGAGAGCTTCCCTCCTACCACCGCAAAGGCAGGGCGAGATGAGATACCTTGATATAGTCGAAATAGAAGAACTGCCGAGAAAGAGGCTCGAAGCCCTCGTGCTGAAACTCGCCCAGAGGCTGGCTATCATCTAAGGTGATTCCATACATCGGAAGCACTCAGGCCTCCGGCCCAGATTTTCTCCCGGCCCACGGTGGCTGTCCCACGAGTATTGCAGAGGCCGCCCTCGCATATCAGACTCGCACCTGCTGAGGCCCCTAAAGCAGCCGTGCAGAGTATCCTCCAGCGCTGGCATTCATGCATACCCCTCAATGGTCAAAAAAGGATCCTGAATGAAATTCAAAATCGAAAGGAGATGAGACCATGACCACTCGATCTATGGCAGAGGTATCCCATGCCCATATCCGTCCCATTTCAAGTGCAGAAATTGAATATGAGCGGAAATTCAAGCGGCTCCATGCTGAGATGCAGAAGACATGGGGCCGCATGAGTTTAGTGGACCAGAACGGGCCGGAGGTTTTGCCTTCGGCCCAGGCCATATACTGCAGGTATTGTGAGCGCGCAAGGGAGAGCTGCTGCAAGGCTGACTGTGAGGTATTTCGCGACCTCGTGTTCGGCTGGGAGATCGGCATATCGCCTGAGCTTGACCGTATCATCCCTGAAAGAGAAAGAGAGGACTACTTCGACCTGCTGCTGGATCCCTGCAAGAATTGCCCCAAACGAAGGTCTCATATCGACCCTAAGACCTGGCGTAGAGTTCCTCCAAGCTGCTCAGGCACCAGGAGCAGGCGTTTTCAAGAAGTACTGGATGGTAAGTGATTGGTAACATGATGAGATCTCTTTAGGGCCCGCATCTATGGTGCGGGCTCATTCATTTATCTAGGGTCGGGGAGGGATGAAATGTGACTTAGGGGTTAGGTAATGAAATCAATAACTAAAATCCAGAAAGGATGGTAGAGGACATGAACAGTGTAAATCGTCAAGATCAGAATCAGGTGGCCGGCAGGAGTGATGCTGAGGTCATAATGCTCACCCAGAAAGAGCTGGCTGAGATCGTAGCTACCGCGGTAAATGCCGCGCTCAACGCAAGGGAAGAAGTGAGGCCAGCGGCCCCTCAGCCGGTAACCCCGGAGGAGGCGAAGGCTCAGATAAGGGCAGCGGTAGACTCCATCGGGAGGACCGCAGTTGATTGCCTCAAGATCGCGGGCGGAGGGCTACTCGGGGCAGTGGATGAGCTATTTACCGCAGGTCTGAAAGTAGGCCTTCGAGTCACCGGGAGGATGCGGTAGCGCATACATACAAAGGCCGCAGAGCACATGCAGTGGAGTGGTTCCAACTGGGGCCACTCCTCCATTTAATTCTGATCGGAGAGGAGACCGGATATGAAGAAAGGATTCTCGCTGTATTCCATCAAGCTCGTGAAGTCAAAGACCGTTCCATATGATAGCACAGGGGTAAGCATCAATAACGCGTCAATAGCAGCAGAAGTCGCACGGATGTATTACAGAGGTGCAGATCGGGAGGCATTCTCAACTCTCCTTCTCAATGTCAAGAACCAGCTCATAGGCGCAAACATAGTGAGCGTGGGGAACCTGAACTCAAGCCTGGTACACCCGCGGGAGGTATTCAAGCCTGCGATACTGGCCAATGCATTTGAGGTCATACTCATCCATAACCACCCGAGCGGCGACCCCACGCCAAGTAGAGCGGATATAGAGATCACCAGGCGCATGATCCAGGCGGGAGATCTGCTGGATATAAGGGTCGTAGACCATGTCATAATTGCCGAGGATCGGTATGCCAGTATGCGAGAAAAAGGCCTGGCATTCTAACCTGAGTGTTCAAGACCATCTGGTAGCCATAGGTATGATCCATCAATTTGTTATGTATATAGTGCTACGAGGTAATTCCTGCCATTACTAAGCATATCTGTGGAGATAAGATATGTCCCGCGCATAAGGAGCGGGCATTTTCTGTTTCTGAGGAATAAAGTGCGAAATCCCAGAGATAAAAGGAGGCCGAGATCATGTTGAAGATTAGATTCCATGGGGCGATCCTCACATGTAAATCCTGCGGGAGTGAACTATTCGAGGAGGTGATAGATGACCACTGCCAGATATTCCGGTGCGTGAAATGCAGGGAGGTTATCGCCTTCGGCAACGCTGCCCGGGTGGAACGAATCGAGCTGCCAGGGCACCATGCCGGAAGCGAGACCGGCGACCGCTAATCAATTCCCAAGTCACCATGCATCAGAAACCGGTGGCAAGCATTCATCAGAGCCCCGGAGTATGTCCCACCCACCATCAGGGTGGTTTTTTATTTTTCTGGGGATTTATGCGGCAGGGGGACGGCATGAAGAGCCGTCCCCTCAACTTACAATTCAGGATTGGAGGAAAGAGCTATGGAGCTTACTGAGGAGTTCAGGAAGAGGTTTGTAAGAAGGTTTCAAGGCAAAGATTTCATCGTCTATAGCGGCCTGCTTGAACTTGCGAGGGAGAAGGGACTGAGGAGGCTTGAGGTAGAGATAGTCCAGATCCCTTCACCAGAGAACGGAAACTATGCTGTGTGTTCGGCAACCCTTGAGGGTGAAGATGGTTCCATTTACCGCGAGGTTGGCGATGCCTCCCCGGATAATGTGAATAAGAATATAGCCCCGCACATCCTGAGGATGGCCGCTACGAGGGCCAAGGCCAGGGCCCTCAGGGACTTTACCGGGGTGGACATGGTCTCCTTTGAGGAGATGGGCGAGATCGAGGATGACTATGACGAAGCGGCTCCTATCAAGCAGGGCGGGGATTCAGAGCCATCCCGGAGAGAGGGCAGATCCGGCAGGAGTGACAGGGCTACTTTACCCTTATGCGGCCACTGCGGGGCTGAGATAACGCAGTCGGTCTATAACTTCTCCATGCGCAAGTTTGGGAGGCCGCTCTGTATGGCCTGCCAGAGGAAGGCCGCAGCCGGGTGATCCCGGGTTCTTAGATTGGCACTACCGGGAATTCCAGCCTTATCCTAATGATAGTCTAATATCCCCTGTTCCTAAGCAGGTTGGGGGCGTCCTTGGGAAGACGCCCCGTGTTAGGTAGACCAAGCCCCTATGGAATCGGTACTCGCGGACAGATGTGAGGAGGCTCGGTTATGATAGGGGGAGTTCTCCTATAATCAGATCCTGGGAAGTCAGTTTCAATGAGGATTAGCTGGCCGCCTGGATATACACCATTATTAGTAACCTTGTAATCGTCGTGATTGTGGGCTAAATAGAACTGCGGGAACATGAAGTTGTCTGCCGTAGAAGAACCATAGTTCCAGGGCACCCAGTTATATGGAGGAATAAACGTCCCCTGGCCTAGGCTGGTTTGTAGTATGATGTTGGCCCATAGATCCGTCGCGCCCGGAAATGGTGGAATGAAAGTACCTGCCGTAATCGATTGTTCTGTAGCCTGAGCGATCTGCTGCTTTAAAGACGGGAAGCCTGCTTTGCCGCAGAAGATGTAATCTGCATAGATGGACCTCTTGTCGTCAGCGGAATAGAGTATGTCATAACTCTCTCCCGATCCCACTAGAGTGGTGAAGTTCATCTCACCAGCTGTCCGTGGGTTGGCATCCTTGCCGACTATCATACCATGCCAGCCGTGAACATGGAACGGTACCGGTTGGTAGCCGATGTTTATCATGCGTAGCAGGAATTTGTCAGGTGGTCTACGAGTAGCAGGATTCCCTGTTGATACCCTTACATAGCTTTCATATCCGTCTGGAATGCTATACCCGAAGTCGGGCTCTAGCGATGCAGGCAGAGTCGTTGGCAGCAAGGTGTCCGGGAAGGCACGCCCGTTTACCAGCCAGTAATCCGGTTTGTAGTTGACCGGGTTAAAGTCTGTTTGGGCAAACACTGCGTCGTGCCATGTCGAATCGATGTCCGAGAACAACAGGACCCAGTCACTATTAAAGAATGAGTTGATATCGTTGTATGCGAAGTTCCTATTGGTAGCAGTAGTAGGGATTTGAGGTTGTAATCTGCCCCTGAAGAACCAGCGCCCCGTTGAAGGGCCCTTCACGATGCCTGCTTGAGCCAAGCTTAGCATGGATGGGTAGACAATTAGTGCTCCATACATACCCATTTGGACGTGTTCAGAAGCTTCCTGGTGGCAGTGATAGAAGTATGTGCCAGGCTTTTCCGGCTTGAAATAGTAGGTCACGGTGATAGCTGGCATACCGGGTGGAGTCACAGGCACGCCCCAGGAGGTTTCGGGAACACCGTCGACCTGGGTAGCCACATGGCCTCCGTGGATATGAACAGTATGAAGATCGAGTATAGGAGGAGTCGTAAGATATAACCCGAGGTTAGTAAGGGTAATATACAGCTCATCGCCAATCTCCATATCAATTCTTGGCGATGGGATTACTGCCTTCCCTCTGAGGGCATCCAGGTTCGCCGGCACGGTGGTATCAAACTGCGGGTTTACCACTGTTGCCGGACCTGTAGGTACGCCGAAGGATATAGGTTGGACCTTGAATAGGCCGCCAACGAAGCCGAAAACGTATATCCGTCTACGGGGTTCGGTCCCTGTGGGATCCGTCGGGAGATTGATGAACCCGTCTGTGGCAAAGAGGTTATAGAATAGCCTCCTAGACAAAGGTTTCACCCCCTTTGTAGTCTATTGGTTAAAGGATCACGCCTTACCCTCCAGCTTATCATATGAAGCTTACAGCTCATCGGTGCTGCCTTTTATACTAAGAACCACGGTATATCCCAAACCCGTTCTACGTAATAATTGGCTACCGCCAACTCAACTGGCCCGGCCGTAATATCCTGGAGAAAAAATGCAGTCCCTTCGACAAAGCTCGGGTCACCGGGAGGCTGTTATTATGTAGCGGCATTTTCACGGACATTAAAGAAGATCTGGCCCGCCGGGAGCCATAGTCCCGGCCTTAGTCATGTACGGGAGGAGTGACCTCAAGATGAAACCAACCGAGCTGGTAAGAGAGATCGAATCTCGCCTGAAGGATTTAGGAGTGATGACCAAAAAAGCGAGGTCCTCGGCAGAAGTTATCGAGTACCTCAAGTTCATGGGCCATTTTCACCGCTACAGCTTCCACAACACCCTCTCGATCTGGCTACACTGTCCCCATGCCTCCCAGGTCGCAGGGTATAAGACCTGGCAGAAGCTCGGGAGATTCGTCAAGAAGGGCGAGAGAGGAATCCCGATCCTCGCGCCCTGCATAGTCAAGAGGACAATTGTCGATGAGGGCGGCAACGAGGAGGAGGTGGCGCACACATCCTTCAAGGTAACTTACGTCTTCGATGTCAGCCAGACAGATGGGAAGCCGCTCCCAGAGGCACCCATAACAGCCTCTGGGGACGGCAGAGGGCTACTACCCATACTGGAGGAGATAGCAAAAGGCAAGGGCATAGCCTGCGAGTATAGGACCCTCCATGGTGACCATCACGGCACAAGCTATGGCGGCAGGATCGAAATAGACGACAGGTTCGATGAAGCGGGGAAGGTGTCTGTGATCACGCATGAGCTTGCCCATGAACTTTTGCACCGGGGCCCTGAGGGCGCCGGCCTTACGAGAGAGCAGAAGGAGATAGAGGCCGAGGCGGTAGCGTTCGTTGTATGTTCCCACTTTAAAATAGAGAGCTCATCCGCCAATTACTTAGCCTTATGGGAAATTGTTCCAGAGAAGATCGTTGAAGCATTCCAGCGGGTCCATAGGATAGCCGCAGAGATCATCGAGACAGTCGAGGCCGCCCTTACGGCAAGGACTGAGAAGGAAGGCGCCAGCCGGTGATGCTGGCGCCCTTTATATTTCTCAGGCTGGGGGTGACATCTTGCACTTGGATTCAGATCAATCGCAGGCTGTATACGCCCCTTGCGGGCATATCCTGGTGATAGCTCCGGCGGGAAGCGGCAAGACCAAGGTGCTTACAGAGAGGGTGCGCAGGCTCATCAAGGGAGGAGCCGCACCCTCATCAATCCTGTGTGTTACCTTCACCAGGAAGGCGGCGGGGGAATTGAAGGAGCGACTTGGTGATATCCCTGGAATTGGACAGGCGTGGATAGGGACCTTCCACAGCATATGCTACCGGATACTCAGGGAAGAATCATCTGCCCTGGGCTCTCTCGGCTACAGGAACGGGTTTAGCATTATAGATGCTGCCGGGGCAGAGGCCATCATGCAAGAGGTCCTCAAAGGCCTTAGTGTCGAGGTAAGGCCCGAGGAGGCCTTGCATGCCATATCTTTATGCTGTCTGACCCTGAAGGATGATTCCCACGACGAATTCTTACACAAGGCGGCCTCGCTTTACAGGCGGCGTCTCCTTGGATTAAACGCCATGGACTTCGATGACCTCCTTGTAAATACCCTCTGGCTCCTGCAGTCAAATGACGAGGTCAGGTTAAGGTACGCGCAGCGATTTCACCACATGCTCATAGACGAATTCCAGGACCTGGACCCATGCCAGTGGGAGATCGTAAAGTTCCTTACCTCAGTCCATGGTAACTTGTTTGCAGTAGGGGACCCACAGCAGGAGATATTCGGCTTTAAGGGCGGGGCAGTGGACATTATCCTTGAGTATATGCAGGACCCTGGCACCAGAACCTATATCCTCAGACGTAACTATAGGTCTACCGCCAACATCGTAGCTGCTGCAAACTCCCTGATAAAGCGCGGCACCACAACGGTGCCAATCCCGCAGGTACCGGTGAGGGACTGGGGTGATCCAATCGACCTATATGTAGCCCCAAATGACTCAGATGAGGCCATATACGTGGCAGAGCTCATCAAGGACCTTCTTCTAAAGGGAATAGCCCCAGGAGAAATAGCGGTGCTCACCAGGACCAGGGCCCAGTTTACCCCGATCTGCAAGGAGCTTATCCGGGCCCGAGTGCCATATAGGTTCTCGGAAAGTGTAAGGCCGGCCAAGGCTGTAAAGCTGATGACCATTCATGCGTCAAGGGGAAAGGAGTTCAGCCATGTGATCCTCCCGGGGCTTGAGGAGGGCATTATTCCCCACTTCAGGGCCGCAAATGAGGGCGATATAGAGGAGGAAAGGAGGCTTGCGTATGTGGCCATCACGAGGGCCAGGGATAAGCTCTATCTTTCATACTCCATGGAAAGGGCTCTTGAAGGCAGGTCAAGATGTGTGGAGCCTTCCAGGTTCTTGAAAGAGATCGATGAGAGACTCCTGGATATCGTCAACTTCCGTGAGGCAAGCGCATCATGATCTCCAGAACCGGGCCATCAGCTATGGGATAGGATGAGGCCGGTGGTTTGAATTAGCCCAATCATAGAATCCTGCATGTCAGGGGCAGAGGATCCAAATAATGAAGCGAATGGATGTGTCGTTACCACCAGGTGCCGAGATGCTAGTACCACCTGATCTCGCTGGCCCAGCTTGCCGACCAGAAGCAAGATTCATCCTATCCTGCCTGAAAGCTAGCCCTGGAGCTACAGCCCCCAGCCCAACTTCCGTACCCCAAGTCTAGTTCTTGACTATCTTGGGGTATAGGGTAAGGCAAAAGCCCTGCTAGATGCATTATCTATTTGCATGAGCTCAGAATAGTAACCCATATTTCGCATGTAGAATATTCCAGTCCACAATTACCATACCATATTCTACATGGGGGAACAACGGCAAAACCACCTTCTCCCAAGCCCTGAAGGGGCGGAGCTTGCGGCGGCTGGATTCTGGCAATCCTCCACAGGGCTGGCGGAAACATGGCTGGACTTGGAGAATGCGGGGCGGGGAACGGCGGCTATGATCCCAGCAACGCCGGGCGTATGCTGGTAGCCCATGCACGAATGGTATCCCAATTACGATAATCGCCCTCCGGAGCCTTCATTGCCTTGAGGATCAACCGCAACGGGAAAGAAATCTTTTGTGTGTAGTGTAGAGCTCCTGCAAAAAGCCCAACGCTAACTGGCCGCACCTGCGGTGCTTTTCTGTATAGCGGATTCAGATAAGCTGTTGCCCTGCGGCGGTTTGCCTCAGTATTATCCTTCATCGTCAAGCAGACAACAAAGTAGGCTACAGGTACCTCGCTCAACGCCTTATGGTGCACTTTAAGGAAGGCTAGTACATCCGCATGTACCCTGCCTGCGTGAACGGGGGTACCCAATACTACAGCTCGATATGGGCTTATATCGGTCACGGCTCTAGCCGGAAGGACGTCTACTTGCGTGATCCCGTTGCGCAACGCTTGACCTATGCCTTCCGCTACCTCGCCTGTGGACCCAGTCCAACTGGCGTATGCTACCAGGATTTTATGATCCATCTTGTTTTCACCCCTATAAATCCGTGTTACATACCAGAACTAAACCCTGTAGAGAAGATTCGGTTTTTCTATCTTTTCCCCCGATTTTGGCCGTCCCTACAGCGTTGTCTGGTACCGCTGTTTCTACTGCACCCCTCGCGGGCGAGCCAGGATAGCGCCCACACGGCCGGCGCTGCGGCCAACACCATGATAGTGGACATTCCCCATATGGCGGGCGATATTGTGCCGGTCTGCAGATATTCTTTCAATGGGCCGGTGAATAGCACGATACTGACAATGCTCACGATGAACACACTAGATAACGAGGCGGCTCTGCCTCCCCAGTCAGTTCCTCGCCAGAGACTGAGAATGGCGGTAATCACTACCGGGCAAGCGAGGGAGAAGAAAACTATTGGATCCCTGAGGAACGGTTTTCCCAATCGAGGCTTCCAGCTTCCTGCATGGTCATGTCCATGGCGCGCCCGGTAGCGCTCGCCATGAGCCTCTGCCCCATCATCCCCGAGAAGGCCAGAAAGACCACCGTCAAGTACATTGCCACGACCAGTCCCGACCTAGCACGGCGACCGGGGCCTGACGGCAGAAGGTTCCACACCAGGCAGACGGCAGTTCCAGACAAGGCTAGCTTGACTATCCAAAGAAAGACCCACAGGTTCTGCCGGCCGGTCACCGGCATTGCGTAGTTATACGCCAAGTTCGCGGCTACCCCGGCGATGAGCAGGGGGCCCCAGGCGCTTCCCTTCCGCATACCCCAAAGACCGGCTAGCCCCACCGGGACAAGGAAGAACGCTTCGTAAAGGTCGCCGAGGACGTTCAACTCGAATGTGCTGGCGGGTGAGGCCGGATAGTGATAGCCAGTGAAATAATGGTAGAGGATACCTCCCAAAGTGACGACCAGCAGGAGCCCGAAGATCGTGGTGACACCCATCGTTTGCCTGTTCATCAATTTCTCTCCTTTCGCGACAAAGCCGATACCGTCTTTGGCATATGGACACCCCTTTCCCAGTTTACCTTACAAGCTCCTGGGTGTCCACGAAAATGGGGTAGGCCCAGAAATACTTTCCAACAACCAAATAAATCTCTGGCAGCCTATCTGAGCAGTAGAGGTATGGAATTGACAGTCTCAGGATAAGGTTAATAGTGGTCATCTCATTGTTGGCTATCCTGCCGAGAATACGATTCATGGCATCGCAGCTCACTCATTTGTTTATATTCGGGACCCCTGCTTATGGATGATTTGATGAACAGGAAACCAGGGCCCTGGTAGAGAAATATCATATGGATTTTATGGAAGTATCAATCATTGGCCTGCCCCGTAGGATAGAGCTGTAAAGCTGTAGCTGTAGCTGTAGCTCTAGCGCCATCGCCATAGTATATTTTCAGAGAGATCCCATGGAAATCGGGGCGCAAAATGGCCCTCAGATGGCTGGGATTGGAGATATAGATAGGCCCTTACTGTTAGGAGGGGGTGCTTCGTTTGGCTGATGGCATACAAATCCGCTTGGCTGCACTTGATGATAGACCCGCGCTCGTACCGCTCTTGGAGCAGTTGGGTTACCCTTCCGCACCATTTGAGGTTCAGGAGTGGTTAATGGTAATCCTTAGACATCCTGACTACAGCACATGGGTCGCTGAGCAAGGGGAACGCATTGTCGGTCTGGCTGGTGCCCGTATCGGCTATACTTATGAGAGAAACGGTTGCTATGGTCAGCTGATGGTGCTTGTAGTCGACGCGGGGTTCCGTAGAAGCGGAGTAGGTACCGCATTGGTTCGAGCGGTAGAAGAATGGACTAGAAAGCAAGGCGGTGTCGCCGTGCTGCTCAACAGCAGCAAGTACCGTAAGGAGGCACATCGATTCTACGAGCGGCTGGGCTATACAGCTACCGGGTTGCGTTTCGTGAAAGAGCTTCAGCCAGACTGAGGGATAATCTCCCAGACCATTCCCCTTATCAGCGTAGTTCACTTTTTGATTATATCCACGGTAGCCAGGTATAGTGTCCATTCCGGTACAAGATGTCAGCGATAATGCCAGAATAATTGGCGATAATAGAGAAGAGAATAGCCCCGGCTTGGACTTGGGCCAATAGCGTCCGTATGAAGTGGAAAGGGTCTAGGGAGAAGGGGATACCCTTCCTCGGCGACTCCTTCCTCTTTTTTGTGCCCGTCGAAGAGTGGGGTTTACTATTTTTGTATGGTGCAAATCTGGTGACAAACTGCATGTGACTTGGTGCTATTGGCTGGAAATACTAGGATGGCTATATGTTAAAAATGCAGTATTTATGGACTCTGTGAGATCAAGTTGCATTCAAAATAATATATCGCCAAAGACTTAGGGTCTGGTGGGGTAATCCAGACACAAAAGATTTACCGCTACCCCTCCGGAAGGTTGGAGAATTGCATCGCGCCATTGAATCCCGCAAGCTTCCTTAATCTCCGCAAGCATGATGAATCCTTCGCGTAGGCCTTGCGCCTCTGCAGGTATATTCGCCGGCAACTCGATCATGCTTACCATAGGTGGGGTTACAAAACCTAAGTCTATCAGGAGCCCCCATCCCCATGCCACTTGCTGATAGCCGGTTAGCTCATGTATCTGTCCTGATACCACAGCCGCATACATTTCCGGGAGAGTGCGAAATTCCTTCACATCCTTTTTGTGGAAGTCGTGATACATAATGTACCCCTTGGAGTCCCGCCACAATGCCTCAGAAGGCCTTCCCTCCTCATGTCCGGGGAGGATATAGATGTATCAATACATCGGATATTTAAGGTTTGTGGCCTGGCCTCTCATGTCAGCCGGCTAGTTTGGTGGTTTCATGCTCTGAGAGGAGCGCTTGCCTCGGCTGCTCCAGGCGGTACTTCTCACAAGCTGCGCGGCATACCCCGTAAGAGGCTGTCTTTTCGCAGACCAGTTGTGTACGTAGTGTTTCGGCGGCAACAACCTTTCCCGCCCCGGTACCTTCCGATACCAGGATGTCAGATTTGCAGCTTGTGCGCTACATGGGTAGGGGGAATTTCCTGACATTCCTACGGCTTAAATTAGGAAATTACTTGACTCCTTACAATTTAAGGTGGCGGGAAATAGGTTAAGAGATGTCGGGCTGTGTCTAAAAAAGTGTTTTATGGTGTCGATAAAAATAAAAGAATAATCTATAGAGGGAGACTGTAATATGATCGAGAGGTTACTGAAACAGGAATATGGCTTTGCCTCCCCTATGCGGGGGGGGGGGGGTAACCCCTTACTGATCTATAAATGCCTGGATCAAATGACAATCCACTTCCCCACCACCTCATCATCCTATGATACTCATATCCCCTTATGCCTGCATAGTCATGCCGGGGAACATATCCTATCATGGCCGCTACAGAAGATGGATGATGCATCCCCTCCGGGGCCTTTCTACTATGGATCAGGCATTTCTCCGCCATCATATAGCGTGTATACCTGTACATTTCATATCTAGCCACATAGCTATGTCCGATACAAGAAGCGATTGCTCCCGCGTCGCTTAGTATCCCTAGTACATTTCGTACTCCAGCTACCAGCGATAATAGGGCGATAAAGCATATATAAAAGACCTGATTATCATCGTAGCAGATATATGTATGACAGCAAAATATGGCGGAGGTGTTAGCGATCATGAAGTGGTTTATGAATCTGCGAATGAGGTCCAAGATCATCGTTTTAGTAGTTTTACTTCTCGTGGCTATGGTATCGATGGGTATATTCGCCGTAATGAAACTGCACGCAATCAGCCGCAATATCAGGGATATTGCCCATAACTCACTGCCCAAGACTAAGTATGCTGGCGAACTGAGGGCGCATGCCTCCGATCTTAGACGTCATGTGCTCCAACACATCATCTCCTCCTCCGAAGAGGAATTCCGTCAATATGAGAGCAATCTCCAAGCGGATAAAGACTTGTTTGAAGCCGACCTCAAGTCGTTGGGAACGCTTCTTCTGACGGATGAAGGGAAAAGATCATATTCTGCCATCGAGAAGGACTGGCAGGAGTATGTTAGAATGACCGAGGAGACCATATCACTATCAAGGCAGATGAGGAAGGATGAAGCCCTTCAGCTAGCCCGCGGGCGCACCAAGGAGGCTGGGGACAATCTGGTCAAGTCGCTCGACAAGATCATTTCCCAAGTAGATAGCCATTCGAATAGTGTCGTGCTTGCCGCCCAAGCCACTGAAGCGGCTGCGCGAAACACTGTCATTGTAATTGTTACTGTTTCCACGGTGCTAGGCCTTCTGATGGGTCTCTTTATGGCCAAGGCCATCTCCGATCCTATCCAAAAGCTGGTTGCCGTGGCTCAGAAGGCGGCGCACGGCGATCTGACAGAAGAGGTTCACGCACGATCTACTGATGAAATCGGGATTCTCGCTAGAGCTTTCGGGGACATGATGACAAGCCTGAGGACCCTTATCGGCGAGGTTACCAATTCGGCCCAGCAGGTAGCCTCCACGAGCGAGGAGCTCTCCGCTAGTGCCGAGGAATCTGCAAAGGCGGCCCAGCAGATCTCGGAGACAGTGCAGCAGGTGGCATCAGGCGCCCAGGAGCAGAGCCAGAGTGTGGCAAACAGTGCATCATCGGTCGAACAACTCACCCAGGCCATAACCCAGGTGGCCAAAGGCGCTGAAACTCAGATGAACAGCATCCAGGCGGCATCCAATATCATGAGGGAAACAGATGAGTCCTTAAACGAAGTACTGGGCATGCTCGAAAAAGTGGGGGCGGCATCAAGTAAAAATGCCGGATCGGCTGCTAAAGGTAGTGATTCCGTCAGGAATGTGATAGCGAGCATGGAGAGGATAAGGGGCACCACAAGCGACATTGCAGAAAGGATAAGAGAGCTTGACTCACATTCCCGTGAGATCGGCAGGATCCTTGAAGTCATAGATGACATAGCAGAACAGACGAACCTTCTTGCACTCAACGCTGCCATAGAGGCTGCAAGGGCAGGAGAACACGGCAGGGGTTTTGCTGTGGTTGCGGATGAGGTGCGGAAACTCGCCGAACACTCATCCAGGGAGACCAAGGCCATTGCGGATCTCATAGAAAGAGTAAAACAGGCCACACAAAAGGCTGTAGCGGCAATAGACGCCGGAGCCAAGGAAGTTGAGACAGGGAGTGCCGTGGCCCAGGAGGCAGGTAGTGCCTTAGATGAGATATATGAGGGCGCAAGTGGAGCTGAAAAACTCGTTGGTGATCTCATCTCCTCTGCCAATTCACTGAAAGAAGCTGCTCTCAGTGTGGGTAAGGCCATAAATGAGATAGTGAGCATAGCTGAGGAGAACACAGCGGCCACAGAGGAAATGTCTGCGAGTGCGGAAGAAGTCAAGAAATCCATACACAATGTCGCGGCAGTATCAGAAGAAAGTGCTGCTGCAGCGGAGGAAGTCTCGGCCTCCACAGAAGAAGTAAATGCCTCCATTCAGGAGATGTCGGCCTCTGCGGAATCCCTCGCGGAAATGGCTCAAAAACTTCAGGAGCTTGTAGGGAAATTCAAGGTTTGACGCTTCAGGGGCCTCCAGGTGTCTATATTTGCCATGGTAAGGAGGCCCTCCCCTTCATCTTATTCGCTAGGGATTTATTGTCAGAATCAGAGCTAGATGGCTTATAGGAGATGCTACGAATTGGCAGTTGCAAATTTAACTGAGGAAGCCCAGCTTGTAAAATTTAGGCTCGGGAATGAAGAATACGGCGTTGATATCATGCAGGTCCAGGAGATCATCCATTTGACGAATATAGTAAAGGTGCCCAATACTCCTCATTTTGTCGAGGGGGTAATTGATCTTCGTAGCAGGGTCATCCCGATCATTGATCTAAGGAAGCGTTTCGGCATACCCGAATGTGAGAAAACGAGATCCAGCCGTATTGTGGTAGTCAATATGAATGATACAACAGTAGGCTTGATTGTAGATTCAGTATCAGAGGTGATCCGTATCCCAGTGAAGGCATTCGAACCTCTGCCTGAAATAGCGATGGACGTGGATTCCAGGTTCTTGAGAGGAATTGCGAGGTTGGAGGATAGGCTCATAATCCTCATAGATCTTGCACGTGTACTTTCACATGATGAATCCTCATCCCTGGAAATGCTCGAGAGTTCGATTCATAAATAGCAGTTTATTTATAGATAATCAACCTGATAGTAAAGACTGTATGTGTCAAGAAAACTGGGGCAGTCTTCCCCCTTGATTTGAAATCCACTTTTTGGTTGTAATCCTTGTCACACAACATAGAGGATACGGGCTCAATGATCCTCTCGCCGGGAACCTCGACCAAGCGGGCTTACACAAGATAATACACCCGCAGCCCTAGTGCTCCAGTATTAGCGGCTGTGATCTTGCATGCCATCGTCTCCACTGGATTGGCCCCTCGAAATACAGTAGCCCCCCACCCTCTGTGTT
>JABLXA010000037.1 GCA_013178415.1 Bacillota bacterium
TGGGCCGACATCGTGCGGGATCTTGCGGCCCTGCAGGAAGTCGAGGTGGAGCAGGACGGTCGTCGCTACCGTCTACGCTTGCCCCTTCAAGGGGTCTGCGGTAAGGTGTTCCAGGCTGTAGGGGTCGCAGTGCCCTCGCCCGTCCAGGCGGTGTAATGTGGTGCCAAGGCCCTTCCATGTACACGCAGATGCCCGCCATACGGGCACTGCGCGGAACCAACTGTAGAAGATGAGTCTGAATTACCCCTTCATTAATATTAGTTACTGAAGAATTTGAGCGTCTTGGCGGATCTAAAGCCAGATTTGAAATATTTTGTCTCAATGATGAGAACACCACATGGACACAAATATCCCCTCACGAATTCCTCCTTAAAGTAATAAAGGGCTAACCCTCAGGGAGTCCCAGAGGCTAGCAATTACCATTTAGAGGTAGCTTACCACCTTCATGAACCATGAAGGTGATCACCACCCCTGCTACACGGCAAGCGCGCGTTATTCACGCGGGCGTCAACCGCTATTCAAAGTCAGGAAAAGACATAGTATGGGAATTTCTAAGAGACTGAAGAAAGATGAAATGAAATCTTGGGTATGTAGAGCATTTTGCCCGAAGACTAATTATGAGGGACAATATGGAGCGGGTCTTCCAAGAGGCGTGGCCATGATTACCCCTGGTCCCTGTAACCTGTATTCCTCCTTTATCTGGAATCTATCAATTTGAGACTCGACCTAGCCCCTTCTGCCTATGAGACCCATTATATTAATTTGCACGAAATTTAGTATATGGATGGTCTTTCCTTGAGACTTTATTGATAAGGTCCTATAAACAGGTAATCATCAGAATTGTCCAGGGGGCGTGGTGCGAGTAAAATAAAATTTGGAGTTGCGCGAAGGTTACCTTTCGCGCGCTCCTTTTTGTACTTTACGTGGGCTGGGGTTGTATCCGGGGGGTTCTTGCCTTTTCCCTGTCTCAATGTTGATGGGATGCTTAAAGGCCCTATCCTTATTAAGCCCGAGAGAACAGCCGTCGACGGTCTCCTGGACGCCGATCTGAAGCCCGAGAGGGGGGGCCGGTGGAGATCTTGACGAGAGGCTCGACAGTGATCTTACCTGATGGTCCGGCGTGATTACGGTCGTAAGGGAATCCGGACAGGCCTGTTTCCATGTCTAACTAATATGTAATATGCGCTAGTTATTGCTTATCGTGGCCGCAGCACTCTAATATTATGGCCGCCAGAAGCCCGGCTGCCAGACTGGGATGAGGCGGCCGTCTCTTGTACATTTCATATCCCGGCCTCTCACGAATGGAGGAGCCCAGTACCCAATGCAGACTATGCCGCGCGCCGCCGGGATGGATATCAGCTGTTTAAGTAAGGTTCCCGCAAGAAGGACGGCTCCTGAAAGCCGTCCCAGGGAACAGAAAGATGGGAGGAATTCTATGGCAGGTAAAGGAAGCATCTATCAACGAGGAGAGAACACATGGAGGATTGATCTATTCCTCGGGGTGGATCCGCTCACGAACGAGAAGAAGCGCATCACCAAGACAGTCCACGGGTCGAAGAAAGACGCGGAAAAGGTCCTGAGAGACCTCTTGAGGAAACTGGATGACGGGGAACTCAGGGAGCCAACGAAGATGACCGTGGCCGAGTACCTGAAAAGCTGGCTTGAAACTCACAAGAACAAGATTGCCGAAACAAGCCTGGGCTGGTATACGATGATATGCGACCTACATATCATTCCCGCGCTCGGCCATATCCGGCTTCAGGAGCTTACACCGATGATGGTCCAAGAGTTTTACAATAAGAAACTGGGAAGCCCGGCTCTTAACGGTAGAGGAACGCTATCCGCCTCAAGCGTGGACCACATACACAAAGTTCTGCACAAGGCGCTAAACCAGGCCGTAAAATTGCAACTAATCGCCAGCAACCCTTGCGATGCGGCCGAGCCTCCAAAACCTAAGAAAAAGGAGGTCGATTTTTGGACACCAGAAGAAGCAGCGAAGTTTCTTGACGCGATCCAAGGCGATCGATTGTACGCCCTTTACTATACCGCCCTATATACGGGTATGAGGCGTGGAGAGATCCTCGGCCTGAAATGGGAGGATGTGGATCTCGAGAATGGGATCATCACTGTAAGGCGAGCAATTGTGGGCTATAGAAGAGGCACTGTAGTGAAGGAGCCCAAGAATGAGAAAAGCAAAAGAAGGATTCAAATTACCCAGGATGTAGTGGATGTTCTTAAAGGCTACAAGGCGATTCAAAATAGGGAAAGGCTGCTCTGTGGAGAGGACTACGTGAACAGCGGGTATGTTTTCACTAAGCCTGGAGGCGGGCCATTGGAGCCTTCCTATGTGACCGTGCGTTTCAGGAAGCTTATTAAAAAGGCTGGAGTAAGAGGAATTAAATTCCATGCATTGAGGCACACCCACGCAACCTTGCTGGGAGCAGCGGGGGTGCCGATGAAAGCCATCTCTGCGCGCCTGGGTCATTCATCTATCGTAATGACAGGGGATATCTACTCTCATGTATTCAGCGACATGGACAGAGGCGCCGCTGACGTTTTCAGCGAGGTTATGAAAAAGGCGAGGACCGAGAAAAAAGATAGGCTCTCTATGGCAAATTGAACACTAGACTCTGTTTTTCCACCAAGGAATTGAGATGTCGTCTAGAATATCCTGGAAGAAAAATTCCACCAAAAACTCCACCAATTCCCTAGTTTTTAGGAGATGTGACTGACTACGAAAGCCCTCAAACCCTTGAAAATACTGGCGCGCCCGGAGGGATTTGAACCCCCGACAAGCAGATCCGAAGTTACAGAATTGGTTTGCCCCGGTGAGCTAACGTGCGCCAAGGTCTCTTCTATGTCAAGGGTTTGAGGGCTCTTCCATTGTTAGGAAAAACTCATTTTTGTTACCCTTTATCAGGCTGTTTTCCACCAAAATTCCACCATGGTGGTGGGAGAATGCGGAAATCTAGTGGCTGGTGGAAGCAGTTCTCCTCATCTGTTTCGCTATGAGCCGTTTCTAATTCGTACCTCAAAGCGAGTTAAAGGACAACGGGGACTTACAACAAGAAACTCGCCAACCTATTGCGACAGGTAGAAGAGCTCGCCATAGTGGGCTGGCTAGGTCGTTTTCCATCCAAAGTGTTTCTTAATAAGCCCGGTATCGTGACTGTGGCCCAGGCCGTCAGATTCAGTGGCGGCCCAAAGTAGCGTAGGACCGGCGCTCGATCAAACGCCCACAGTTACTTGTGTGCTGCCTGAGACTTCTTTAATTGCTGAGGGCTAGAGACCTCGTGGTACACTTCAGTTCTCTTGGCCTCCAGGTCTCGGGCCCCCCTCAATAGATCCACTTCCTCTTTACATTCTTCAGGCTCAAGATGAATAACGCGATGCTAAATCCAATAAGTATCGCAAAACTCAGTAGTGGCACTATATGACCGTCACCGTTTATCGAGGATTTTAATATGTCTACCCCATAAGTGAGCGGGATTATATAGGATACAGGCCTTAGGATGAACGGCAGTTCCCTGATTGGTATGAATAACCCGCACAGGAACACCATGGGAAACCGAAAGAAGTTGGAGAACGTTTGGGCCTCAAAGACTTCGCTCACCGTTACCGCGATGAATAGACCCAGGAAAGTTGAAGTCACAGCCATTAAAACGACGCTGCCTACCGCTGGAACCCACTTGATGCCAGATAAATCTGTCATGAAAGATGCAAAAATGATTGGAATGAAAGCATTGACTATCCCGAAGAGGATGGCACCAGTCGTTTTGGCTAACATTAGAAGACTAAGATCAATAGGGGCCAGCAAGAGTCGTTCGAAAGACCGATTTCTTCTCTCGAAAGTGATCGTCACCGCGAGCATGGATGTGGTACCAAAGAGAATGGACATAGACATAACGCCTGGCAGAATCCCACGGATATCTGCAGCACTCTGTGATTTCAAGAAAAACATGAGGGTCCAGGCAACAGGGAAGATGATACCCCAGCTTATGTTAGGCGGCTTAAGGTAGTAAGCCTTCATATCCTTCATCAAGATATTCCAAAAAGCAATCCACGCTTTCATCTCCGGTTGCGCTCCTTTTCCTTTTTCATTCTGTCAATCTCAATGCCTGTGACCTTAACAAAGACCTCCTCTAGGGAAGGACGAATTATCTTCGCTTCATAAACAGTCAAGCCGTTTTCATCAAAAAACTGCATCAATGGCATGAGGCTAATGGGAACAGGGGAATGGATTCTGAGGGTATCATCACTAAGAAACTCTGTGGAGAATTTGGGGAACCTCTCGTCAATGATGTCTCGTAATCGTAAAACGCCATTGGCCAAGGTAAATTGAACGATAGTCTCCTGCTGGGCTTGCTCCATGAGTTCGTCGACAGTCCCGACCTGGACTATCCTTCCATCAACAATAAATGCTATTCTATGGCAAAGCCGCTCAGCCTCCTCAATATAATGCGTGGTCAGGAATATGGTAGTGCCGTTGGCGTTCAAATCGCGGATCAACTTACGTATCTGCCTCGCACTGGCTACATCGATACCGGTTGTCGGCTCGTCCAGGAAAAGGATCTTCGGCTCGTGGATGATTCCCGCAGCAATGGTGAGTTTTCTCTTCATTCCTCTGGAATAAGCCTTAAACGGCCTATTTCCGGCCTCTGTAAGTCCGAACTGTTCTAGAAGTTGACGTGCTCTCTCCTCACGCTTCCGCCGTTCCATACCGTAAAGCGCCGCACAAAAGCACAGGTTTTGAAAGCCATCAAATTCATCGTATAGATTGCTTTCATCAGGCACTATTCCTATGACTTGCTGAGCCTTCTTGATTTGATGAGCATAATCATATCCCAACAATTTGACCGAACCAGCTGTTATTCTTGCAAGGCCGGTCAGCATGTTGATTGTAGTTGTCTTTCCTGCGCCATTGGGGCCAAGGAAACCGAAGATTTCACCTTGCTTGACATAGAAATCGATGCTTTTAACGGCTGTGAAGTCCTGGTACTTCTTGGTTAAACCCTGTACTTCGAGTATATTCATTTGACCATCTCCCCATCTTCTCACTGCAGAGCATTCAACCCCAATGCGTGTGGAAGTCCAATTGGCTAAATAAGCCCTTGCATATGAAGAGAGAGCAGAAATCTACCGATGGCCACGGCAAATACCACACTATCCAGCACCCTATCCAGATTTGGGATATTGCAGACTACTTCTCTTCGTGTCCACAAGGATGATCCTTCTTATCTCCATGGCATTCCTCTATCTGCTCTGGACTACATTCGCCTGGTTTGCCTTTCAACTTCTCGGGGCGCTCACACTTGCACTCACATATGCACACGGCTTCTTCCCTTCCCTCTACAGTACCCTTTCGGGTTGTGGATTCCCGGCGGCAAACATATTCGTATTGGACAGGTTGCGCTGCCATGGATTGTAAATCATTGGCAATTTGTCGAAGTACATCTCTCTCAACGGAGTAATGAGTCCAATACCCTCGCTTTTCTCCTTTAATTAATCCTGTTTTCCGCAGGATTTGCAGATGTTGAGATACTGCGGCCTCGGATATTCCCAGACGTCGTGCCAAGGCACCTACGCAGTAGTCATGGGTCAAAAGCAAGTTCACTATTCTAAAACGCGTCTCATCAGCTAGAGCTTTGAGCCTTCTAGGGAGATACTCCATGGTTTCATCCAATCCAATAAAGTGCTTACTTAAGTATAGCATAAGTTACTTAATCAATTATGTCAATAACCACCATAATAGATTCTCGTTGTTGATGATGTCCTATCTTTACTGATTTCTTCGCGTGGCACAATTTCAGGGGTCGGTGAAAGGAAACGACCATAAACCGTGCAGCGACGGATATGGCAACCCTAAGGTGTCAAACTCAAGTTTAAGAGTCAAGCCTGGACAAGGCCGCAAGCAGGTTAGACTTGAACACCCGAACTTGACTGCGAAGACCGATGTTATGCCGATTCGCTTTGTTTATCGTCGGGCCTTTGCTGCACAGATTTTGAAGCATAATCCAGAATTGCCAGGCGAAGTGCTGCGGGACCTAATACGGAACAGTGAATCTTTTCGTCTGGGAGGCCACCGAGAGCCTTGATAACGTCATCCTCAGTAATTCCCCAGGCTTCTTTGAGGGTTTTACCCATAGCCAGTTCAGTGGTTATGCTGCTTGTCCCTATGGCTGCCGGACAGCCAAAAAGTTTAAATTTGACGTCTACTAGTCTTCCATCCTTCACCTTAATATACACACGCAGATAATCCCCACACGAAGGGTCGCCAATTGTCCCAACCCCATCCGCGTTAGGTATCTCGCCGACATTCCGAGGATTAAGGAAATGATCCAGGACCTTCTCGGTATAGAATGACATATTATAACTCATCCCTTCGGTATCCCCCGATAAAAAGCTACACCTGTGATAAAGATTAAAACTCAAATATACTCCCCACACTACCCAGCTCAAACCTTTCCCCGAGTAGTCGCGCCATCTCTGTACGGGCATTAAACCCCGTACAGTGGAGCGGAACTACCTTATCCACTCCAAGTTCCATGAATGCGCGGAGAGTAAGCTGTAACCGGCTTATGCTAGCTTTTTCAAGGTGCATACCACCAATCACCGCATGTATCCCATCTGTTCCTGTTAGGCTTTTTATGTACTTCAGGGTATTAATCACACCGGCGTGACTACAGCCCAGGATCACCACCAGACCTTTACGAGTTTTAATAGCCATAGTCTGGTCATCGAGGAGAAAATCTGTTACGAGCTTTTGATCGTGCTCCACCAGGAACTCGCGGGATATTTCTTCGAAGTCGGTGGTACCTGGGATTTCGCCTGTGAGGAGTATACCTTCATCCAGCTTAACAGGCTTCCTATCGAGGTGAAGTTTGACTCCGGACTTTGCCAGGTAATCCATGTCCAGCGGGCTTCCTATTTCTTTAACCCTATCATCTGCCTTTACATACTTCTTCTCAAACGCATTGGGATGAGTATAGAGATCTATACACTTCACCTCGTTCAAGAGAGAAGCCAGGCCACCTGTGTGGTCATAATGGCCGTGGCTTAATACAACTAAATCTATATCCTTGAGGTTTAGCCCAAGTTCTCTTGAATTATGAATCAAAACCTCTCCGGACTGCCCTGTATCAAAGAGTATTCTCCGCCCCTTGACTTCGACTAACAAAGAGAGGCCATGCTCTGCCCATAACTTCTCCTTCCTGGCAGTGTTCTCAACCAGGATACTTACCTTGACCTCGGCATATTCTCCAGCCACCCTCATCAACTCCTTTGGACGCGGGCCTGTTCAAGACGAAATGAAACTCTCTCCCAGAGTCCCTTTATTGCTTTTGAAGCCTTCCCTCTCCCATGGCCGGATCTGCCGCGCCCGTAATCAACAACAGGTAGCCCCTCCATCAACGCGTAAACCACCTCCTCATCAAACGGGATCCTTCCCGCAACTTCTATCCCTTCCCTATAGCAGTATTCTTCGATCTCCCTGGCTTTCCGTTCATCGAGGTCATATTTGTTGATGCAAACCATCGCTTCTACATTGAAATGCTTCGTTAACCCCAGAATTCTCTCCAGATCATGGCTGCCGGCCACAGTCGGTTCGGTAACGATAAGAGCCATATCCACGCCGGAAATGGAGGATATGACCGGACAACCTATACCTGGCGGCCCATCGGTGATAATATAATCTAATCCCTGGCCTTCAGCGATAGAACGGGCCTGGCGCCGGACTTCGGCTACCAGTTTGCCTGAGTTCTCCTCAGCAATCCCAAGCCTGGCATGAACTAGGGGACCATAAAGGGTATCCGAGATAAACCAGTGGCCTGAGAGATTGTCTTTCATGGTTATTGCCCTTTGAGGACAGGCATAGTAACATACGGTACAGCCCTCACAGGAAACAGTATTGACCTCGATAAGGTCATCACCCCTGGTAATGGCCCCAAAACGGCAGGCTTCAACACAGGTCCCACAACCGGTACACTTCTCCTGATCGATCACAGCTTTCTTAGATCCATAGAATTCTGTGGTATTGCGTACTGTGGGCTTTAGAAGGAGGTGAAGGTCTGCTGCATCCACATCACAGTCGGCCAGTACCTTGCTTTTAGCTAAGACTGCAAATGCCCCGACTATAGAGGTCTTGCCGGTACCTCCCTTGCCGCTAATAACTAACAGTTCTTTCACCGGTGTCATCCCTTCATATGGTTTCACAAAAGTGCCTGGTCAGGCTCTCCGGTCCTTGCGAGAGCGTGAATCTTTCGCCAAAGCCCTCTAAAGGCCGCTTTTAACTCAGGGAATTCCTCTATGAGACGACCTCCCCTTGCATAGCAGGCGGCATATCTCCGGTCAAAAGGGATTTCCAATAATATGGGTATCTCCTCCCGCTCGCAATAACCTACAAGGTCCTCATTACCGAGCCCTGAGCGGTTGATTACGACCCCAAAGGGGATTCCCAGCTCTCGAACCATCCCGATTGCCAGAGTAAGATCATTCAACCCAAAGGGTGTTGGCTCAGTAACGAGTATGCAAAAATCACTATCTTTCACTGAAGCCACAACAGGGCAGGAAGTCCCGGGCGGGGCATCGATGATTACCACTCCGTTGGTACCGTGGTCAATTATCTTGTCCTTTACGGCTCTTATTACAGGAGGGGCCAGAGGGGTACCTATATTCATCTTTCCCTGGATGAATGCGATCTCTCCTGAATGGCCACTTTCAATAAGGCCTATCTCCTTTGCTTCTTCCGATATAGCCCCTGTAGTGCAGAATCGGCTGCATCCCCCACAACCGTGACAGAGCTCAGGAAAGGTTATCACCCGGCCTCCCAGGACGATGATCGCGTGGAAAGCGCAGACCTCCCCGCACCTTCCGCAGGAGTTACATCTACTTTCATCAACCACCGGCACAGGCAGCGTTACTTTTTCCGTGGTTTCGAATACGGGATTAAGGAAAAGGTGTGCATTGGGCTCCTCTACATCACAGTCCAGGAGTTGGACCGGCAGGTTTCCTTCAAGGGTTAAGGCCAGATTTACTGCAACAGTCGTTTTACCGGTCCCACCCTTTCCACTCGCCACTGATATAATCATTGGACATCTCCATTCTTCTTGTATAGCTCAAACGGGAAAATCCTCCGACATGGGGTTAGACATGGGGTTAGGGGTTAAAGGGATTGCCCCTCGGCACAAATTGCGTCGCCGACCTTGACCTCCCCGCCCTTAATCACATTGGCGAAGATACCTTCTCTGGCGAAGACGCTTTCTCTCGATATTACACAATTATCAGCCTGATGGCCTATAACACGTCTATCGTGGTAAGGTTTCCCTATCTGAGTTACCTCCAGGATAACATCCTTCCCTACCTGAAGCCTGGTTCCCGCTGGGAGTGAGGCGAGATCGATATCCCTTGTCGCAATGTTTTCCGCAAACCCCCCGGACTTCACATCGAATCCCTTCATCCTCATCTTTTCAATACTTTCTTCTGCGAGGAGACTCACTTGCCTATGCCAATCCCCAGCATGGGCATCCCCTTCAAGTCCACGGTTTTCGATGAGAAAAGACCTCTCTATGTTTCTTTTGGGAGTCCCTTTTCTCTCACTTATGCAAACAGCAATTACCTGACCTCCCAAGGCTCTTCCCCTCCTAGATAAACCTACCGTAAATAGGCCATACCACCGGATGTTATCCCCCTATCTGCGATAGGGCATTATATGAGATTTCATCTCTAGCACTCAGGGTAGTTCCTCTCTCCGGCTTAGCAACGATAGCCTTCCTGAAAACCATGAGCAGCTCTTCGTCGCTGGCTCCATTTCTCATAAGGGTCCGGACATCAAATGCCGGGCCTGATACCAAACACGAACGAAGTTTTCCATCGGCTGTAAGCCGCAATCTGTTGCACGTCTCGCAAAAGCCTTCACCATATCGCCCGATGAGCCCTACAAGAGCTCTTGCCCCGGGCAACCGAAAGTATATCGCTGGCCCTTTACCCGGGATAGTCGTCTCTGAATTCGGTACAGGCTTACCCCCCATAGCGATAATGTGTCTTACCACCTCATGGACAGGAATTGCCTCTTCGGTATGCTGTGGACCCCATTCCCCCAAATAAGCATCATTTGGATAAACCTGACATGCCACCCCCGGGAGATGCTTAAACTCGCGAGTGCCTCTAGTTCATCACGGTTTACGCTCTTCTATTTTAATAGGAGACAGCCCTGCTTTCGAGGCCGCCTCTATACCTGACAAGACATCGGAAAGATTTCCCCATCGGGTGAGCCTGCGATAGATCTCCGGCTTTAAGGTGTCCAGGCTGACATTTACCCTCTTGAACCCCGCTTGGGCCAGTCTCTCCGCCTGGTCCTTCAACAAGATCCCGTTCGTAGTCATGCTCAAATCAAAAATACCAGGGATCCCGGAAAGTCTCCTGATGATATCCGTGAGGCCTTTTCGGACAAGAGGTTCACCGCCTGTAAGCCTAACCCGTTTTATCCCTATACGGGTCCCAATCTTTACGAGCCGCTCAATTTCCTCATTCCTGAGGATATCCTCATGGTTCTTTAGCTCTACGCCTCCTTCGGGAAATGCACCGAAGATTGCACCGGTCAGTCACGGAAACTCTGAGGTATTCGATATTCCGTCCAAAGCTATCTCTCAACTAAACCTCCCCCGCAACCTCACCCATGCATGAGAGGTCACAGCCACCCACTTTAGATCCAGAAGAATACGCTTCCTTGCTTCTTTCAGAATGGTCAACCTTCTAGCCTTATCGCACCATTGGGACACCCGTCCACGCAGACCCCGCACTCGACGCACTTATCAGGGTCAACCTATGCAACCTCATCCACGGTAATGGCGTTCACCGGGCAGGCCTCTTCACAAATCCCGCAGCCGGTGCATTTTGCATGATCGATAACTGCTGCCATAACTTTTTCACTCCCATCCTTTTCCACACCACTGAACATTTTTCTGCTCCGGATAGCCCCAGTCGTACTGGCAATGGTTTAAGAATCAATGTTTATGATTACACTCACGGCCTCCCTGGCCGTGCTCACAGAGGCTTTCTCCGCTTTCAAGACGGCCTGCAAGGTATGAATTGATCACTTCGTCCACCCGCCCTGAAACGCCTGTTATGGTCTGGATGTTGTTTTCAGCAAATAATCCTTGCGCCCTTGGTCCCATCCCACCTGCGATAATACAGGAAACCCCCAGCTTCCCCAGGTACCCTGGCAGGAATCCCGGTTCATGCCCTGGGTTGGGGATAATGACCTTGTTTTCCACCTTTCCGTCGTTTAATGTAAATATGGTGTATTCAGGGCAACGACCGAAATGCGCTGCTACCATGGGTCCATCCGTCGCCACCGCAATTTTCACGAAAGAATTACCTTCTTCACTCTCTTTGCCCTTCAAATGCCCACTCATACCGAAGTGCGGGCTCACCGTAGCCTCAGAAACTATTGCAAGCTCTCCTTTTTTGTAACTCTTGATAGCATCACGTACAGTTCCTGTATTCACGGTATACACCTTGATTCTTGCACTTTGGAGCGTGCGCGCGGCGTTGGGACCCACATTGCCCGTGATGACCGCCTCAATACCGCGGTTGGCCAGGAATTGTGCGCTCTGGATTCCTGCACCTCCGGAAGCCATGAGGTTTTCATTTGGCACTGCCTCAAACTCCTCGGTGTCGGGGTCTATAATGATAAAGTATTGGCACCTACCGAAGCGGGGATCTAAGGCCGAGTCTAGATCTTTGCCCTGTGATGTAACCGCGATTTTCACTCTGAATCACCCTCCGAGATTTCCAGTATTGGATCTGGCATTCCTTGCACTTAGAGCCCTCGTAATGGCTTTCTCAATGATTAGCACCACAATGCCACCGGTTAAGGCGGTGATCAGCTGCGGCACTTGCATTGCTTTGGCAACAGCAGGCGGGACTTTGACCGCGAAGCTAACAGCGGACGCCAAAATAAGATACTTCAGGATCGAACCGATAAGGAGCCCTGGAACTGACCCCCGTAGGCCATTACCCCATAACCTTCTAAAAACACAGAATGCGGCCACTAAAACGGCATTACCGAGCATAATGAATGGAATCATAGGACCCAATGGCGCAGCCAGTATCCCTCGAACAAAGGCTATCCAGGGGGTGAGAAGCCCAATAAGGATGCCTCCCGTGGCTCCAACTAAAATGCCTGAGATGAGAAGCATAGCATTTACGGCCGGACCTGTAAAGGGTTGGGGTAGGCCTAACATTTGTATGGCCAGGGTGATAGCTAGCAATAAAGCCGTCCTGGTTAGCCAGCGTAACCGGACCCGCCAGATATCTGACTCCTGTTGTATGCTATGGGATTGCATCCCGGTCATCTCCCTCTTGAGGCTCTGTTTTATTGGCCTTGAGAGGAGGGGAAGGAGAAGGTGTCCCCTCCTCTCAGTCCTTGGAACTGGGGACTACCTGAGATGGTTTAATGGTAGGCTACTTGCCTTCTTCAGCTCCACCCTTCTCCGGGCCGCCCAGCTCCTTCAGGCGTTCCTCAATACCCTTGAGTTCCTCCTTCAGGAACTCTGCCTGCTCCTTTAGGAACGCCATCTCCTGTTCAGAAGCGGTCTTGATTGCCTCTTCCGGATTCTGGGCCGTATATGGAACCCCGTAAAAGGGGGCCGGGTAAAAAGGGGCAGCCCAGGGCCGGTATGCTGGAGCTGCCCACCCGGGGTAGCCGAAACGTACCCAGCCAGGCAAGCCCGTCGCGTAATACATTCGCCTCCAGCCCCGGCCGCGGCCAAATCCCAGCCCCCTACCGAGCCGGCGCCAGAATCCTCCACCCCAGAGCCCAACCGGGTTCATATAACCGGGAACCGGGAATCCGGCACAGTACCCTGCGGCCCTTCCCGTCATCGGGCCAAGACCCATAGGGCCAGTTCCATCTCCTCTAGGCATACGTTACACCCCCTTTCTGTGTCGTGCTTCACTTTAGATACTCAAAGCTGCCTTCATCCAATCTATTCTGCATATATTTCCACGAGGATAGGGCAAATTACCGCTCGTCATCAAGAGACCCGGGTTAGCACCCCAGAACTTGTCCCAAACTTGACTATATCTTCCCAGTTTATCGCGCCCTCTACCTCCGGACTATCGTACTGCTCGACCTGCCCCTGATCACACAGTTCAGCAAGTTTCGGGTCAAGGGGCAAAGCCCCAAGGTAAGGTATCCCTGTAGCCTTTGCCACTTCCTCGCCTTTTGAAGGCCCAAAGAGCCGAAGCATCTCGCCACACTTGGGACATATCGCATAGCTCATATTCTCAATGAGCCCAAAAACAGGAGTATTCATTATTGAGGCCATCTTTATGGCCTTCTTGACTACCATCACTGCCAAGTCTTGCGGGGAGGAGACAATAACTACACCGTTTAATGGCAAAGATTGCATTACCGTGAGCGGGGCATCCCCTGTCCCGGGTGGGAGGTCTACAATCAGATAGTCGAGATCTCCCCAAATAACGTCTGTCCAGAACTGCCTTACGGTTCCAGCTATGAGGGGTCCCCGCCAGATGACAGGATCGTCTTCGTGATCCAGAAGAAGATTCAGCGACATAACCTCTATACCAAGTGGGGTTTTAGCCGGGAGAATCCCGAATTCAAAAGTCTCCGCTCTGGAGTGGATGCCGAACATCTTGGGTATGCTCGGTCCTGTGATGTCTGCGTCGAGCAAACCGACTTTGTAGCCTTTTTTAGCCAGTTTTACTCCTAAAAGGGCAGCCACTGAGGATTTGCCTACCCCGCCCTTGCCGCTCATAACGGCTATGACATGGTGGATGTTGTTGAGTTCATTTTGCGGGAGCTTTTCAATCCCTTGGGTATGATTGCCATGGGAGCTCTTTTCCTGTTTGTCCTGAGTAACCTTGCACTCTTCAGTCATATTCCTGCCTCCTGTGGAGATTCCCCGGGTATTCCCCTGGTTTTCAATACGTCCCTGATGTTTATGTGCTATTTTGAACGGCATGCCTCGCAGTAGCCAAATACCTCTATAGAATGATCCGATATCTCGAAATTTTGACTCTGGGCTATAATCTTCTAGAAATCTTCTGGTATTGACACGGTAACCTCAGATATCCTGCCGCACCTAAGACAAACAAGGTGATAATGTGGCTGGGTATGTGTTGGGGTAAGCTCATACCTGGCAGGACCTTTCCCTATCTCGAGTCTTGCCACAAGCCCCAACCTTTCCAAGTCCATCAGGGTGCGGTAGACAGTAGTCAGTCCCAGCTTAAGGCCCTGGGCCCGGGCAATCCGGTATATCTGCTCTGCAGTCAAATGCCTATTTTGGTGACTGCTCAGGACCTTAAGGACAGTCCTTCGCTGAGGCGTGATTCGGAATTCCTTCTCGGCGAGCTTCCTTTCCGCGTGGAGGGGCTCCCCTTTCATAGCCTTCACATCCTGCCATCGCGATCGTTAATGGTCATACGTTCATTAATAGTATACCCACTATTCTGTGCATATGTCAATAACTATGTCAAAAAAATATTCCAGGCCTGCCAACCTGGAGTCTATTGGCCATGTCATCTATGGAAATACGTCTTTCCACTCGTAGAATTATCGGCATTGATAAGGCCCAGCCCTAAAAGTATCCCAAGGTACTTAGAAGCTTCATTCATATTAAGCCCCAAACCGTTTGCCACATCTGCAATTGTGCAAGGTCTCCGTCTCAGAAGGTTGAGTATCTGATCATACCTAGCCTTCATATCCTTTCCCTCGGCTGCAGGTTGCCCAACAGAGGTTTGTCGGTTGCCTGGCACAGTAATTACTTCCGCGCGTTTATCGAAATAGCTTTTAATCCTCTCCATCTCATCTTCGGTCAACGGTTTGGCAGAGGATTCCGCAGGGGGTCTTTCCACTGTATTCAGTTGAATCTTTTCCGCATTTATACCTTTGAGAGCAGAGGATATTCTAGCTAGTTCTCTTTCATCATCGTTTACGCCCTTAACCAGCATAACCTCCATCCAAAGCTTACCGCCGAAATCCGATGAAAATGCCTCGATGCCGGAAATAATATCATTTATCTTCAGCCCAGGATATGGCCGATTGATCTTCTCAAAGATCTCCTGACTTGCTGCATCAAGAGAAGGGATAACTAGATCCGCATCCAGTAGTTCCTTTCTGACCTCTGGATAACCGAATAACGAGCTATTCGTTAGAACCGCAACCGGAATTGAGGTAAGCTCCTTGGCTTCCTTGATGAGCCTGCCAAGATCAAGATTAAGTGTGGGCTCACCTGATCCTGAAAAGGTAATGTAGTTGGCCGTCACTTTCGGCAATACCGCCTTCAACTCATTAGCTATTGTCTCAAAGCCCACAAAGCTGTCGCGTGTCATTGTCTTGCAGGTGGTCTTCCCAAGCTGGCAATATATACAGTCAAAAGAGCAGGTCTTGAAGGGTACGACATCCACCCCTAGAGAAAGACCAAGCCTCCTCGAAGGCACAGGACCAAAGATATATCGCACTAAAATCACTCCCTATTCCCAATTCCATCCCCGGCCATGACGACCCCAGGGCATGTTTCCAAAACCATGCCCGCCCTGGTCAACACGGTGTACCTGCTGGGTACCACATTGGGGACATGTCATTTCAACCCCCCGCTCCCCGGTACCAAATGGCACTTCGAATTCATGGTTACAGGCCCCGCATTGGAACCGGCGTACGTCTAACCGGTAATTCCCGCCCTCCACCCGGATAGCCTTGCCTTCAACCAGGGCCCTTGCAACCTTACCCCTTGCTGATACAAGCACCCTCTGAAATGTGGGCCGGGAGACCTGCATTCTCTCCGCACAGTCTTCCTGCTCGAGGCCTTCAAGGTCCTTGAGACGGAGGGCCTCGAGTTCCTCTATAGTCAGCACTTCTTCCTCCAACTCCCGTAGCGGAACCCCTGCCGGCTTAAATATTGTTACCTGTGGAAGGAATTCTACGCGCCTAAATTTAGGCGGCCTTGGCATGTTATCAACTCCCGATTATTTTAACGAGCCTGCTCTATTATCTCTATTTTTAACCCAAGCTTTTCAGCAACAGTAGCACAACCTCGGCAGAAAGGGGGAGCATGATTATGCTCCCTCCACTGCCGTCTTCGGGCCATATTTAAGATTTTATTGCCATGATAGCCATTTCCGCCGCGTTAACTAATTGATATACAATCGGTGAGGCCGTAAGCGCGGGGTGAGTCCCCGTCTGAAAAGTGGCCATATCATCAGCAGTCATCTTTTGATGAATGCAGGCGCTGATGGCGTTAATAAGCTCCCCGCTACTTTCGGCACCTGAAACCTGGCCTCCAAGAAGCACACCTGTCCCTCTCTCGAATACTAATTTGACCCTTAGATTTTCAGCTCCCGGCATACCCCCTGGATGCCGATTGATGGACTCAGCCTCTCCGACCGCGACATTATATCCCATATTCTTCGCCGTTGTTTCAGTAAGCCCTGCGGCAGCGAACGCAGTCCCCCCAAGTATGGTGGAGAAAACGCCGATCACACCCATATTCATTCGGCGTGTACTAAACACATTCGCCCCTGCTATCCGCGCCTCCATTTCCCTTGAAGTTTCTCTCAGGGTACCTCGCAAGTACCTATTTCCTTACCATTTCGGCCCCGCACTGAGGACACCTTATCTGATAACAAGGAAGCCCCCGCTGGTGCGGTACAACTGTGCCGCAAACTGGACAGATGCACCCCCGTCGGTCCCGCTCCAGGCCTGGAGCCGCCCATCCTTCCCCTGCCCTTGCCAATACCCATCCCAAGACCACGTCCAGTGCCAGGGCCCTGTCCTGTAGGACCTGCACCATCGCCTCTGGGCATCTCATTCGTCTCCTATGAGTAATTTTATGGAAATATTAAACATACGTTCATAATAACTATAGCCCTTTAATGACTCGGCGTCAATACTAATAGTCGTATGTTTTGCAGAAGGGGCCATATACCGAACCATGGGTCCTCATGAATTTCTTTGATGTCAATCAAAGCGCCGCTTGCGAGGTTATAGCCAGCAGAAAAGCCACGATGAAGATCAAAAATACAATATGTGAATGACCTCGAAAATAAGTCTCGCTCATCCGCAGTAATGTAAAGCATCGCCCCAGCTGGCCCGGCCATAGCCAGCGCTGTGACCAGATCCTAAATTGCATTTCCGTTTTATTCCTGGCTATCACTGAATGCTGAATATTGTCATCTAGCAGGCAAAAGAGGCTCCCGAATTACCAGGGAGTCTCTTCCTTTTCTGCCCTTTGCTATCCCTTTGGGCGGCAATTGGGCGGCAGAAAAGGCAGGCTGAAAGTCTGGTGAGTATCAGATGCAATTAACGTCTATCGCTTCTCTTGTTACCGGCTGCCACTCCTTAGAAGATCACCGAATTCAAGATAACCTCGGCCCCCAAGGTAATGGATAAGGCTTTCGGCTCCTTCAATCGCCCCGAGATCGGCGCTCTGGAGCGCGGTCTCCCAAATAGCCGCGCCTTTTCCCGTCAGCAGTAGATGCTCCACCCCTCCCGGCCACTCCTGGCAATAGACTCGAGACATTATGCGGCCTCTTTTGA